>CAZDUE010000034.1:0-13296 GCA_964508575.1 uncultured Methanosarcinales archaeon | reverse complement strand
ACTAGGAATAACTGTAAAAGATATCTGGGTAATATGGACAGCATCTTTTCTCATCGCTCTTGGAATTTTTGCCTATTTTTATAGAAGAAAAATAAACAAATAATCTGTTCAAATCTTGACCCAGCTTCTCCCATCTTTCTTTATCATTTCAAAAGCATCTTGAGGACCTTCACTTCCTGCTTCGTATTTAGAAATAATTTTCTTATTTTTAAGATGTTTTTTGATTTCCTCAATTATATTCCACGCATTCTCAACTTCGTCGCTTCTTGAGAATAAAGTAGAATCTCCTTGAATAACATCATAAATTAATCGCTCATATGCCTCAGGACTATTTGGTCCAAAGGTACAATCACTGCAGAAGTCCATTTTCACATTTTGAACTTGATAAGTATTTCCTGGCTTTTTCATGTTAAAGTCAAACTGAACTCCTTCTTCTGGCTGTATCTTTATTATCAATCTATTAGGATGCATCTCTGAGCCAGGAACTTGACAAAATAATAAGCAGGGAAGATTCTTGAATTCAACAGCAATAAATGCTTCTTTCTGGCTTAATCGTTTGCCTGTTTTTATATAAAAAGGAACTCCAGCCCACCTTATGTTGTTGACATGAAGTTTTATAGCAGCAAAAGTTTCTGTACTAGAATTTTTATCAACATTTGATTCTTCTCGGTAAGATTTCATATTTTTTCCAGAAGAATACTGGCTTACAACAAAATTTGGCTTAGGATCATGTTCTGTCGTCAGGGATAGGCATCTTAAAACTTTAAGTTTTTCGTCTCTATTATCATCAGGATCTAAACTTGCAGGAGGCTCCATTGCAACCAATGATATTAGCTGAAGGATGTGATTTTGGACCATGTCTTTCAAGGCACCAGTATTTTCGTAAAATAATCCTCGATCTTCAACACCTATTGTTTCAGAAACAATTATCTGCACATTATCTATATACTTATTATTCCATAATTGTTCAAAAATAAGGTTAGTGAATCTTAAAACTAAAATATTCTGAACAAGTTCTTTTCCAAGATAGTGATCAATCCTGAAAATTTCATTCTCTGAAAAATGCTCCTTAAGTTTTCTATTCAAGCTTATTGCAGATTTTAAATCATCTCCGAAGGGTTTTTCAACTATGACTCGAATCCATTCTCCTTTGTTTTTTTCATTTAACTTATGCTTTCCGATCATTGAAGCAACTGGCTCGAAGTGAGACGAAAGCGTAGCTAAGTAAAAAACAACATGTTTGCTCTTGATTTTGTCAAGCTTCTCTTTCAATAGTGAATATCCTGAATCTTCATTAAAATCAGATTTATGATAAGATATGTTGGCAGAAAAATCATCCCAATTTGCTTTTCCATCTTTTATATCTTTTATCTTAGAATGCTTATTTAGAGATTCATAAAGTTCATTTCTAAATTCTTTGTCTGTCTTTTCTCGTCTTGCAAAGCCAATTATTGAAAATTCTGAAGGCAAGTGCTTATTCAAGTATAATCTAAAAAGAGAAGGGATTAACTTTCTATGTGTCAAATCTCCGGTAGCTCCGAATATTACGATAACTAAATGCTTTGCCATTCTCCACGTAAATTATGGAGAGTTTAAAAAGTTAATGTTAAAAAAAGTTGTGTTATGTATTTGTATGATCATTTATGTCTTTTACTATATTTCACGATACCATAACTAAAAAAAAGATAAAAAAACAAAAAATCTCAACAACAACCACAGCATCCCTTCATCTTTGATGACTTCTTTGCTATCTTTTTCTTCACTGATTTCTTAACTGCCATGATATTCACCTCGCATTAATAAAATAATTCCATTATCGGAACAAAAAGATTATTAATTGGTTCATTTATAATACTAATGTTTTAAATAATTAAATAAAATTATAGGACCATGCTCAAAAACAAGACAAAAAAGACAATTCTTTCAAGAAAGTATAGAATCTGCAAGTCATTCTTTTCAAAAGCTCTTGGCTTAATGTTCAAAACTAGTTCAAAACATCAAGACTTATTATTCATATTCAACAGCGAGAAAAAAATAGGCATCCACATGTTCTTTGTTTTCTATCCCATCGATGTTATTTGGCTTGATAAGACGTCTAAAGTTGTTGACTTAAAGACACTTCGTCCTTTTACAATATACAATCCAAGAAAAAATGCAATGTATGTGATTGAATTAAGAGAAGGTAGTATCAAAAAAAGCAAGACACAGATTAAGGATGATATTGATTTGATGGAATGAACTCACAGGTCACTGGACAACTACCAACCTAAAGTATTTAAAGACTGAAAGATATTAGTTGTTTGCGAATTCTTTGTTAGAAGAACCTACGCAAAACTAACAAAGCTGCTGCTTTGAAGTTTGTTGGTACCAAACAAACTGCCAAATTGTAATTTTCACTTGAAGCAAAAATCACTTACGCAGTTTTTCTTTCAAGATTCTTCTAAATAAGAAAATCCTAGTTTTTTCTTAATGAAAAACCTGGAAGGTGAAAACGATGAAAGAATTTGAACCAATTGAAATTGAGGTGACAACCTCTCATGTTAAAAAAGTGTCTTTGCCAAAAAAAATGTCCAATGAAATTGCTGAAATCTTAGGAATTCATTTTGGTGATGGTCATATGTGTAAAGAACATAAGAGTACATACAGACTAGATTATTCTTTCAATTCTAGAGATGAAGATTATGCAAAATATGTAAATAAGTTATTCTTCGGAATTTTTAATGTAAATATGAAAATTCATAGAGAAAAGAACAAGAAAGCTATTGGTTTGTACATTCATTCTAAGGTTATTTGTTATTTTCTAAATCAAAGGCTTGGAATAGGTTATGGATCTAAAAAAGATTTGAGAATCCCTGAATACATAAGAAAAAATAGAACTTATCTACTCATGTTCATCAGAGGGCTTTTCGATACAGATGGTTGCTTCACTATACAAAAGGATAAAAAATATGAGTATAAATTAATAAAATTCAAAACAAAAGAAAAGAATCTAGCTTTAGACATAAAAGATGCCCTTGCATCTTTAGGCATTAGATCTTATATTTGTGATTGCAAGCCAGGATATGATACGGTAATTAGAAATAAGGAATCTTATGAAGAATTTTTAAGGATAGTGCAACCTAAAAACAAAAGAGGAAAAAATGGGGACGGAGGGAATTTCGACTGACGTTCATGTTATGACGCCAATATTTGAACCCTCATCAGCTGGTACCTTCTTTGTAGCAATGCGATTGCATGCTTGAATTGCCTTTTTATTTTTCATCAGCATTTAAGAAAAATGCCTCATCGCTCCATACTTGGAGCCAGCTATTCTAGCCAGGATGTACTCTCTCAGAAAAATCTTTCTGAAAGATTTATACTACGTCCCCATTTTAATTGATTGTGGATTGTCAGAGTTATTTAAATCTAACGAAATTCTAGGAATTCCGCTAGCTTTTTATAGCATTCTTGATAAAAATAGATCAATTATGGTAAAATCAAAAATAAAAAACATTTCATCTTCAAACATCCATTTCTTAGGAGCTATTGCGACTTTAATCGGTATGATTATTGGTGCTGGAGTTTTTGGCATTCCTTATGTTGTAAACAAGGCAGGAATTTTTAATGGTATTATCTTGATCATTATCATAGGACTTGCTATCTTGATTCTTAATCTATATGTAGGTGAGATAATTTTGAGAACAAAAGGAAACCACGGTCTTACTGGATACGCTGATATTTATCTCGGAAGCACAGCTAAAAAAATAATGTTGTTCAGTATGATGATCTCTCTTTACGGAGCTCTAACTGCGTACATTATTGGAGAATCTCAGATTATTAGCACAATCTTTAATATAAACCAATTTTATGCAGGGATAATTTTTTTTGTTGTAATGGCTTTTATTGTTCATTTTGGAATAGAGGCAATTGAAAAGTCAGAGCTTCTTTTAAGCATAATATTCATTATTTTATTCATCGTTTTAGGAGGAGTGGCATTTTATTCAAGTAAATTTTCAACATTAAACTTTGCAGCTTCAAACTGGACAACTTTGTTAATTCCTTATGGGGTTATTTTATTTGCATATGGTGGAATGGAAGCAATTCCTACAATTAATGAGGAACTCAAAGATAGAAAAGACCTTCTTAAAAAAACAATTTTATGGGGAAGTATAATACCTATCGGAATTTATCTTTTATTCACAATATCAGTATTAGGAGTGACTGGATCAAGCATTACAGAAGTTGCATCCCTTGCTTTAGGTGATTCTCTTGGAAAGAACATCTCTATCCTCGCTAATTTAATTGCGATGTTCTCGATGTCTACAAGTTTTTTAGGAGTTGGTTTTGCTTTAAAGCAAATTTTTATTTACGATTACAATATTAAAGAACTTCCTGCATGGCTTCTTGTTATTTCAATCCCTCTGATGATTGTTACTCTGGGATTTAGGAGTTTTACAGGAATTATCTCGCTTGCAGGAGCAATTGGTTTTGGAATAACAGGAATAATGGTTATAATGATGCATTACAAAGCAAAGAAACTAGGCAATAGAAAACCAGAATACGAGATTCCTAATGGTTATTTTGTAAGCAGATTTCTAATGTTAATGTTCATTTTAGGAATTTCTTATTCAGTTTATATGTTCTTTTTTTGAATTTACTAAATCAGAACATTCTGTTTTAACCTCTCATAAACAACACTGGAAATCTTTTTCAAGTTTATAACATCTTCTTCGTTATATTCTACCAAAGTTTTCAGATATTGAGAATCTCCTGTCTGCCTGTACAAATCCCATAATACTATCGCGTCGCAGGAAGCAAGATCTTCAGTTCTTCTTTTTATTCCGAGTTCTTTTTCGATTTGCTTAAGTCCATTATTTAATCCTATTCTTGAACAGCAGAATCTTAAGTCGATATGTGGAATGTTTGGAATTACATCATATTGATGATATCTTTTCTTAATAAATGGAATGTCAAAGCATGATCCATTAAAAGTTACAAGAATCTTATACTTCGCGAGCTCTTCTTTTAATTTTTTCATATCTAAGTTTATCCCTCGAACCATTGTTCTAGTTTCAATTCCATCAAATAATCCAATTACTGTAAGATCAGAATATTTTCCCCTGCCATCTGTCTCGATATCTAGAAAAACAGCATCTTCTTTAAAGAAATCATACAATCTCCAGTGCTCTGAATTTGGAAGTATTTTAGTAAAAAAAGAACTGTTCATTCTGTAAAGTTCTTTCTCAGCTTCTGCTAATTTACGATCATAAAATCCTTTGTTTTTTCCAGAAATGCCTCTTATTGATTTACTAGATATGAATTCACTCCAATTATTAATTCCTTGAGACCAAATAGTTTTCTCTTTACTCCTGCTTATCTTATCTAAAAATACGAATGAGTTTTTTATCATGATCTTCAATTGGGTTTTTTATTTTTATCAATTATTTTCTTTTGATTTAATTCTAGAAAATTATCTTTAGAAACTATTGACTTTCCTATTTTCTGCTCAAGTTCTTTTCTTGTATTTTGTGCTATTTGCCCGCCTTCATTCGCTGATTCTTTGCATTCCTCAAATCCTTTTGAATCTTTAGCTACTGTAATATCTGTTGTAGCTTTTTCACTAACCATTGTTAAAATCAATTCCCAATCAGTCATGTGATCTCTTAAGTTTTGATTCATCTTTTTTAGATTTTTGAAATTCTTATATTCTTGAACAGTTTTGCCAAAAGTAGCCTTGCTAATCTCATTTGTAAGAATTGCAAATTCTTTTTCTTCTTTAACTTCTCTGTTCTTCCACTCCTCAGTTAATTCTTGTCTTATTGCGATTCCTCTTAGTCTTTTATCTATCCAATCTTTTGGGTAACCTTTCATTTCATAATACTGTTTAACTCTATCTTGAGCTAGTTCAGGATTTTCTATTTCTTGAATTCTTTCATGACCTACCCGGGATAACCATAGTTTGAAGGGCTCTGCTTTTCTTGATGGTATTGACTGAATTATTCTGAAAATATCTTTTGTATTCCCAGCCAAAGTGTTTCTAAGCTTACCTGAAATTGTTTGCATATCTACCTGGGGACAATTTGTCCCTATGTAGATTCCAAGCTCTAAATCTCTTTTTCTTAATTTTTTTAAGTAATCAGTAGAATTAATGCTATCTGTCAAAACTTCAATAATATCGACTATTGAGAAATACCATTGTTCTTTAAACCATGTTCTCCTTATTTTCTTGTCCTGAAATACAACTAAAGCTTTGTCCTTATCCATAATCACACCGTTTAATAAGAAAAATCTTCAAGCTTATAAATCTCACGCGAGTGTTTGTCCAGTGGGCAGTGAGCGAAGCGAGCTGACCAATGGGCTCAGAACTGCAGTTCTGTTGTCCAGTGACCTGTGGTTCAATGGATTCAAAACAGATAACTAATAAATGCTAGAACTATTGCAGATATTAATGTAATAGCATATGCTACTTTGTTCCATTTTAATATCTTACGTCCATCAAAGTTCCATATTGGTATCATGTTAAAGGCAGCAAGCCATGCATTTATCAGCATCCCGTATTTTAGAGTTAAATTCAAGAAAAAATTCTCTGGACGCAATGCTAAAAAGAGACCAAGAAATATTAATGATAAAACAATATTCGTCAAGGGTCCTGCTAATGATATTTTACCATTCTTTTCCTTTGTGATATTTCCTTTTATAAAAACAGCTCCTGGAGCTGCTAGTATGAATCCAAAAAATGAAAATGCAACTGCTATTAATAACATCATAAAATCTGCTCTGAATTCTGCAAAAAATCCGTATCTCTGAGCAATGATCTTATGCGCTAACTCGTGAAGTAAAAAGCCAATTCCAACGCTGAAAGTTGCTGCTAAGAATACTTTTCCAAAAGCTGAATCAAATTTTCCATTATTCAAGAGAACAGCAAATGCGAATGATATGACAATCCAGGCCATCATCAGATGCAATATCTCTGTTTTTGATGTTTTTAGTTTTGTTGATTTTATTTTAGACATATTTAACCATTCTTCATATTCATTTATAAGCTTTTATTATTTGAATGCCGTGATTGTATCTTTTTACTAATTCAACTCTTTTAAATCCTGCTTTGCTCAGAATTCCAGGAATTTTGCCTTCATAATTCTCAGTTCCATGCTCGAATTTTGCAGCAAACCAAGGCATGATAGCTTCTAAAAAATTTCTTGGCTTTCCAAAATCTGATAATAGAAAAAATCCATCTTTCTTAAGAACTCTGTTAACTTCTTTAAATGCTTTTAATTTATCCCTTCCAGGAATATGATGGATGACTAATGAACTGTAAACAACATCAAAAGATTTGTTATCAAAAGGAAGGTTTTGCATAAATGCTTGCTTAAAAAATATTCCGCTGTTTTTGGAATCCTTCCTTGCAATCTTTAATATTTTTGGATCTGCATCAATTGCATAAATCTTTGATCCGGGGTTTTTCTTTTTCATAAGCACAGTTATTTTTGCAGTAGCACATCCACCGTCAAGAACTTTTTTATTCTTAAGATTTCCTGCAACATTAACTAAGATATCATGATAAGAGTTTCCTAATCCCCCAATACTACATAAAAAATCATAAGCAGGAGTTAGAAAATCATAACCAAGGGCTGGAATGAAATTTTGTTCGAGTTTTCCGCCATTATTTGATTTATCAACCATTCTTCTGCGATCATTCCTCTTTGATATCTTTTAAGACAAAAGTAACTCTTCTATTTGTCTTTCCTTTGTTCTCTGCTTTTATTATTTCAATTTCTCCTATCTCAGAAGTATTTTTCAAGTGAGTTCCACCGCATGCCTGCTGGTCTATTCCCGATATATCTATTATCCTGAGGTTATCAATATCTGGAGGAAGAACATTCGCGAGCTTCACAACTCCTTTAAGTTTCATTGCTTCTTCTCTCGGCAAAGTAATTATGTCAACATTTCTTGCTTCTTTAATAAGTTCATTTGCCTTTCTCTCGTATTCTTTTAGTTTTTCCCTGTTAAAATTCTCGAGGTCAAAGTCAATTCTTGTTTTATCATCAGAAAGCTGATTTCCAGTTATTCTTGCGTTAGTTGCTTCGTTTATTACTGAACATAATACATGAGTTGCTGTATGATATCTCATGATTTTATATCTTCTTTCCCAATTTATTTTAAGATGGACTTTATCTCCTTTATCTAATCCTTCACGGTCGAGAACATGAATGATTTCACCATTGACTTTTTTAATGTCTAGAACTTTAAATTCTTCTGTCCCCTTGCATATAGAACCATTATCACTTGGCTGACCTCCACCTATTGCGTAGAATATTGTTTTGTCAAGTATTATTTCATTTCCTGCAGATTGAAGAACAACAGTATCAATCTCTTTCTTATAGCAATCATCAAGATACACTTGTTCTGTCATCGGCTTATGGATTGTTTTGTTCATTTTTTAAACACCTTTTAATAACATGTCTTAGTTTTAGAAACTGAAAATCAAGGTCATTTATTAATATTTTTAATTGAGCTCATTGGAAAATTAATAAAATACAAAAGCAGTTCAATATTTTAGTTGATATTTTAGTTGATGTTTTACTTGATATCTTACTTCTCATGATGACGCAATTTAACAATCTCCTGCTTAATCATTAATGCATTAGGAATGTAAATCACATCTCCGCGCTTTGTCTGTATCAGTGTTTCTATTAAGCCCCTTCTTATAACTTGTCCTTCTGCATTATTGACTTTGATATAATCTCCTACTCTTATTATTGCAGAACTCGCCATGAATAAACCTGCAAACAAGTTAGGCAGAAAATCTTTTAATCCTAACAATATTGAAACTACTAAAGCTAGCAATAATATTGCCTGTATTACCGAAAGAACTGTTGATGTTAGATGCAGCTGTTTTAGTGCAGAAGCAATTGCAATTGCATATATTATGTATGTGATAAGTATTCCTATGATCTCAGCCATGGATACTCTTATATCAAATTTTCTGAAAAACTTATTAAGATCAAGTTCATCAAGAAATCTCTCAACAAGCTTTCCAAGTATTTTCCCAATTACAAATCCTATGAGCAAAGTTACTATTGCTATCATTATGTTCTTAAACAAGTCTAATACTATTACTGAGTACAGTTCTGAAAATGGTTCCCAAAATGATGCCATGTTAATTTCATATAAACATCATAAAGCTTGATATATAAAGATTTGCATGGTTTTAATGACGAAAGTATTAAAAAAGAAATAATTTAATCATTTAGAAAATGTCACGAGAAGGAGTAAATACAGAAATAATGGATTTAGAAGCTGAACTTTCTAAGACTAAATACAATAAGCGAACTCAGCACCATATTGGACTAGTCAAAGCTAAATTAGCTAGATTGAAAGAAAAAGCTTCAAGTGGTGGAGGAAAAAAAGGAGAAGGTTATAATGTCAGAAAAACAGGAGATGCCACTGTAGTTCTAGTCGGCTTTCCTTCTGTTGGAAAGTCAACACTTCTGAATCAGATTACAAATGCAGACTCAAAAGTTGGGTCTTATGAGTTTACAACTTTGACAGTGGTTCCTGGACTTATGGAGCATCACAGCGCAAAGATCCAAGTTCTTGATGTTCCCGGAATCATTCATGGAGCTTCTTCTGGAAAAGGGCGAGGTCGTGAGATAATTTCAGTAATGAGAAACTCAGATCTTGTTGTTTTCATAATTGATGTTTTTAATATTGCCCAATTAAAAGTCCTAGAAAAAGAGTTATTTGATTCTGGACTGAGATTGAATGTAAAAAAGCCCGAAGTTGTGATAAAAAGAAGAATAAAAGGGGGCTTGTCTGTGAGCTGGACTGTTCCTAAAAGCTTAGATGATGAAACAGTAGAAGCCATCTTAAAAGAGTTCAAAATAATTAATGCAGATATTGTTATAAGAGATCAAATTTCCATAGATGACCTTATTGATGCAATAGAATCTAATAAAGTCTACATTCCAGCACTTACAGTTATAAACAAAGTTGATATGACTTCTCAAGAGCATATAAAAGAGTTAAAAACAAAATTTCCAGATGCTGTTTTCATATCTGCAAAGAATGAAAAGAATTTTGAGGATGTAAAAGAAAAGATTTTCAAGAGTTTGTCGCTAATTAAAATTTTCATGAAAGAGGTCGGAAAAGAAGCAGATCTTAACGAGCCGTTGATAATCAAGAAGAGCTCAGCAGTTGCAGATGTTTGCAATAAAATTCATCGAGACTTTTTAAAAAGATTCAGATTTTGCAGGATCTGGGGAAAAAGCGCTAAATTCCCAGGACAAGTATTCAAGGCAAACCATATTGTTCAGGATGGAGATATTGTGCAGCTGCATTTAAAGTGAATCAGCACCTCTCTAATAATCCTACAACATTGTAAATTTGTGTTCTGACAAATGGCTGTAAGTTTACATCTTCAACCATTTGCTCAAGCTCATACATTGCTTTGCTTTGTCTGAGAGAAATTTCAGTATTTTCATCTTTTAGCATTCCGACAATTTCTTCAATCTTTTGTTTAGTGCTTCTAGGCACAGTATTATCTTCTAGAATTTCATTAAATGCCTGAAAAACCTCATCAAGAGGATTTGTTTTGCTCATTTTATTTCATTTCCTTCAAGACATCTGCTTGAAGCTCAGCTGCGTTCTTCTTTATCTTATCCTCTTGTTTTTCAATATTCTTGATTCTCAATTCTGCAATCTCTTTTTTCTGCTTCAAGTCTTCCTGAAGTTTTTTACTATCTTCCTGTATTATAATGTTTCCAACAATCTTGTATGCCTTTTCTACTTTTTCAAGTTCTTCAAGAGCTGAAGTAATTTCTACAAGCTGTACTTGAAATGTCTGTTTTTGGCTTAAGAAATTCTGCATGTTCTGTTCCATCATCTGAAGCTGTTGTATCTTTTCTTCAGTTTCTTTGGAAATTTCAGTCATTAGTATCTCCTTTTTATGATAAATAGTTCTTGATATGAAAATAATTCATTTCAGATAACTGCAAAAATCAAACTGCTTTAATCTTTGTTATGGTAGTCCTTGGCTTGTACAACATCTTTGATCCACAATAAGGACATCGTACTTTCTTCCTCAAGTAAGTGTCTTCAACATCCTTACTGCACACAAAGCACTTGTATACAGTCATATTGATTCCTCTACTTTTTGGATTGGAGAATAACTTCCACCAGTATATTTAATGCCGCATTTTCCACACTGCCAGATTCCTGAAGCAACTCTTTTTGATTTAATTGCAAGGCAAACAGGACATTCATATGCTTTTTTCTGTTCTTTTTCAATAGCTGCAAGCTTATTCTTGACAGTTAATCCATATCTTACGCCAAAACGTTTAGTAGTAGACATTATTTCCCCTCGAGTAATTAAGACCCTGATATTTATATCATCAATCTATTTTATCGGAATTTTAAGGCATTTATAAATTTAACTTAAAAAACATAAAAAAATGGGGCTACCCGGACTTTCAGAATTTACTCATTTGAACCGGGGTCATCTGCTCCCAAGGCAGAAAGGATGATCCAAGCTACCCCATAGCCCCATTTTGCTAAGTATTCCAGTGAACTTTGACAATATTTTTAAATGTATCGTTCGATAATACTATTTGAACTTAACGAGCTTTACCAGAGGTGATCTTATGAAATGGAAGAAAACAATTTTAGAATATTCCGGTAATTCAAAAAAGGAAAAGAATCTTTTCATATTCTATCACTTCTGGGGTGGCTCAAGCAGGATTTATTTTCCTTATGAATCTCTTGTTAAAGAAGGAACTTGCATATTTTATGATTACTCTCTGGAGATATTAACTAGCAATGTAGATGACACTGTTAAAAATTTTAAGATAATTGTTAAAGATTCTTTAAGAGAGATTCAAAAAAGAACTGAAAAAAAATGCAAAGTCTCTGTATTTGGCTCTAGTATAGGATCTCATATTGCTTTTAAAGTTGCATCAGAATGTAAAGAAGTAAAAAATATCGTTCTTAACACAATTGGAGATAATTTCGCATTTAATGTTTGGAATGGTATTGCAACTAAAGTTATTAAAAAAAATATTGAGAATAAAGGAATTGACTATGAAGAGCTTGATAAAAAATGGAAATATATCTCGCCAATTTATTCTGTTAAAAAAATAAGAAACAAAAATATTCTTTTATTTACCTCATCTCTTGACGAGGTAATTTTATACTCAACTCAAAAAAAGATTTTAGCAGAATTAAAAAAGCAAAACACTGTAGTAGTAGAAAACGAGCCATTGCCTCATGCTTTTGTCGTTATAAGAAATATTTTCAAAATCAAGAAAATAAAGGATTTTATGATGAAGCAAGAACTTATCTGAGAATTCAACAACCTTTAAAAACACTTTATTGTTCTCAGGAGTAATATGGCTAAAGGAAAAGATCAGAAGATAAATGCAGCTCAGAAGTATCATCTAAAAAAGTTTTTAGAGAATCTTGCCAAGTATAGAGGCAGACATACTGAATTAGTAACGGTATATGTTCCTATGGGCTATGACCTTAATAAAATAATAAACCATATTGCTCAGGAACAGGGAACTGCTACAAATATTAAGTCAAAGCAGACTCAGAAAGCAGTTGTTGGTGCTCTTGAAAGAATGATTCAGCATTTAAAACTTTTTAAGAATACTCCTCCTAATGGACTCGCAGTTTTTTCAGGCAATATTTCAGAGAAAGAAGGCCAAGAAGATATTCAAGTATGGAGCATCGAGCCACCTCTTCCTATGAATCAGCGGCTTTACAGGTGCGATAAAGAGTTTGTTCTTGAGCCATTGAAAGATATGCTTGAGACTAATGAAGTTTACGGTCTTGTTGTCATGGACAGAAGAGATGCAACTATCGCTGTTCTTAAGGGAAAAACAATAATTCCCCTCGCGAAAACTCATTCAGAAGTTCCTGGGAAATTTAAAGCTGGGGGACAAAGTGCAGCTAGATTCGCCCGTCTAAGAGAGGGTGCTGCAAAGGATCATTTTAAAAAAGTTGCAGAATATATGAAAGAACAATTCTTATTTTACGAGGGGCTTAAAGGAATTTTATTAGGAGGTCCTGGTCCAACAAAATATGATTTTTTCGATGGAAATTATATTACTAATGAAGTTAAGAAAAAGATAATTGCAATCCGAGATCTTGGATACACTGATGAATTCGGTCTTGATGAACTTGTGGAAAAAAGCCAGGATGTTCTTGCAGAGGAAGAAATAGCCCATGAAAAAGAAATAATGACTAAATTTTTTAATTTACTCGCAAAAAGCTCAGGAAAAGCTGCTTACGGTGAAGCTCATGTTCTTGAGTTGATAA
>CAZDUE010000033.1:0-13380 GCA_964508575.1 uncultured Methanosarcinales archaeon | reverse complement strand
AGTTATGATTATAGCATAATGCGCTTTTCCTTCTAACAATAATCTATGCGCTGGAAGTACAGCTAGAGCTTTAGATTCATCAGGAGCTCCAAGATAGACTGAAGGAATAATATCGAGAAAAGAATGAGTTATAGACATCGCAATTACAAAACAACTTATGGATATTGGATCTGATATTTTCAAGATAAATGCAGAATATACAATTAACAGAGTGCAGACTAAATTGATATGAACTCCTGGAGTTATTCCTGTGAATATTCCAATGGATATCCCGATTAAAGTTGCAGTTATTAGTTGAAGGAACATTATGTTTTTTTCTTTAAATATTGGGCGCCGCGGATGGGATTTTCCCAATCTTGATGAAAGTCCAAAACTGTTTTGAAACCATACAGGACTAGGCGTCCGAACCAGGGTTTCAATCTGGCGCCTTACCTAGTTAGGCTACCGCGGCATCCCAATCCAAATATTTATATATTTGGAGCATGTTGTATATTCAGGACTAGGCATCCGAATCAGAGCATCAATCTGGTGCTTTTCTTTTATTTTCTTCTTATTTTATATGTCAGAACTCTTTAATATAATCATCGTCGTGAAATCCGGATTTTTCCCGGCATTTTTGAAATGTTTTTAAAAAGTTTGATGTTATTTTTATTAGAAAAAAATATTTCGGAATATTTGCGGAAAAATTAAAAATAATGCATGATTCTTTTTCTGGATGGGTGTGCTTGAGTATTTGATACAAAAACAAGAGGAGTTAAAAAGAATTTATCCTGAGATATTAGTGGACAGAACTGACCCTTTTCAGTTTTTAGATGCTGAAGTTTCAATTAAGCATCCTGGTTTCTCGTTGGATTTAGCTATTGAAGTTGGAAGAAAACTTCTGGAAGAAGGAAAAATTCCTTATATTATAGCGTTTATTGAACAAATTCATAAAGATGAAATAGAAGGAGAATACAGAAAATTTAGTCCTTTAATCTATCAAGGTAAAGTGACTTGGTACTATCACCATGTATGCTGTTCAGGAGATAAAGCTTATGATTCATTTATCGGAATACCAGTATCGATCGAACATTATTCAGAACTTGCATTTGGAGAAAAAATCGCTTTTAGCATAGACTGTGATGTTGATGAAATTGTAAGAATAATAGCTTCAAAAAAGTTTGATCACTCCATGCAAAATTTTAAAGACATTCATAATCCTGCATCCATGAAATTTCAAAGAAAGTTTCAAATTCAAGTTCCAATAATTTCAGGAGAGGGTTATCAAATATTATCAAACAAAGGAATTATTGAAACTTTTGATTACAGAAAATTATCAAATTAGATTTTAGTACATTTTGACATTCTTATCAATGCTGCTCCATTCCAGAATACTGCCTTTGAAATTATATGCATTAAAACCTTTATTTTTCAAATATTGAGCAGCTCTCTCACTTCTTCCACCTGTTCTGCAGTACAAAATCATTTTATCTTTCTTTGAAATGCTAAATCCATATTTTTTTATGAAATTTTCTTTGTTCAATGCAAAAGCTTTTTGTAATTCTGATAGAGGGATATTTTTTGCAGTTGGAATCAGACCATGTTTTAACTCTGATCTTTCACGCACATCTATAAGCATGTAATCTGATTCAGAATCAATAAGTTTTTTCAGTTCTAGAAGTGTGATGTCTTTCATTTTTCTGCTAAACCTCTTAAATTAAAATACTTGAAAGTTTTTTCTTCCAAAATTCGGAGTTTAGTTGCGAAATCATTTTTTTGCTGATGATACATTTCTGATAATTCTTGATGCCTATTTTTAGTCCTTTGAGCTTCATTGTAAGCATGAGATGAGATTCTTAAATAAATATCTGCGGCTTCTCTGAGATTATCTGCTAGATCTTGAGAAACTGAAATGCCTGGAATGTTTGGCTTTTCAGGTATGAGCTGGTATCCTGAATTGTTGATCATATGATCAATGCATTCAGCATCTCTTTTTAGATCATGATGATATTTTTCACTTAATGCCTCTAATAATTTCCAGCCAATATATTTCTGTTCTATTTCACGCAATATTCCTTCATTTATTGATCCAAAAAATAAAGCTAATGGTTTTACAGTTCTCTGCTTAATTCTATTGAACTGCTCTTCATTCATCCTTGCATCATCCTTTATTTGAGATTCATACAATTCCAGTTCATCTAAAGAAGCTCCTAAATTTGCGAGAACTTCAAACCTTGCTTTGACATAATTTTTTGCACTTCCATTAAACGCTTGAGAATTTCTAATGTCAAAAAAAGTCGGAATCCTGTTATCCGTAAGAGGTATTGCATAATACGTTATAGTTAAATCCATAACTAATAATGCTTCTGGTTTCAAATCTTCTTGCTTTGTTACTTCAACATTCAGAGTTGGACCTAAATTGAAAATAATATTGTAATGATTTTGTCCTAAAATGCTTAACTGTTTTTCTAATCCCATTTTAAATCAGCAGAAACAAGTTGTTTTTAAAACTTATGGAAGTTATCTTAATTCTCTTTTCTTCTTGTCACTATTCCTACATAACTTAGAACAGCATCCTTCAAGAACTTGGAAGCACTTATTACAAGAGATAAATCTTTTATCGCATTCTATTAATGAGCAATTGTGATAAGTATCTGAGGGAATCTTGCAAAGATTACATTGGCTTACAGGATCTGCTTGTTTATCAGGATCGATGCTTATTGCTCCTCTATTGTCAAAAACAAAACATTTTCCTTCCCAATGAGAATCTCCACATTCTATTCCGTATTTTATAATTCCTCCATGAAGCTGGAAAACATTATCAAATCCTTGATCTCTTAAGTATGCAGATGCCTTCTCACATCTTATCCCGCCAGTGCAGTAAGTTACGATCTTTTTCTTTTCTATATTTGGTATTTTATTTAAATTCTTAATTGCCTCCGGCCATTCTCTGAAAATCTTTATTTCAGGATTTATTGCATTCCTGAACCTTCCTATATTGTACTCATAATCATTTCTTGCGTCGAGAAGTATGACATCTTCATTATTGTCTTTTGATTTTTTTAATTCTTTTGGCTCAATATACTGCGCTTTTTTTTCTATCTTTACTCCAGGAAATCTCGAAGTGACTATTTCTTTTTTAACTCTCACTGTTAATTTCTTAAAATCATGCTCTTTTGTTTTAGTCTTTTTAAAATCAATATCAGAAAATTCTTGGACTTCTCTTAAAGCAGATTCTAATAACTCGATGCTCTTTTCATCTCCAGTTACTGCTCCATTAATTCCTTCAGTTCCTAATAAAATCCTTCCCATTATATTCAGAGATTTGCATAAATCCTGCAGAGTTTCCTTTAACTGTTCTGGATTATTTAATTCAACGTACTTGTAAAATGTTACATTAAGCATGGTCATACTATCACATGACAAGGATGTTTGGATTTGCTTAAAAATGTTTTTGTTAAATGTTTAGAAAGGTAAGTACCTTACTTTTTTAGTTTCTAAATATGTAAATGCCTTGTAATCTCCAATTAAATTTGGAAATTTTATTTTAAGATCTTTTATGAAGTTAAATAATTCTTGATTGTCTTTTACCATTATTTCTAAGTCTAAATCTTCTGGAAGACCAGATCCTTTAACTATGAATAAAACTATTGGGTTTTGCTTTATGTAAAAATACAATTTTTTTATTTCCTTGAAATTTTCGTAATTAATATTTATCCATAATTTATAATAAGTGTATCCTAATTTATTATGATCGATTTCTGGGCGATAACCTTCTATTAATCCGTTTTTTTCCATTCTGTTGATTCTATAAGAAACAACTTTAGGAGATATTTTCAAATTATTTGCAATTCTTATCAAAGGACTTCGCGCATCTTCTGCTAGTTCTTTTAGAACTTTTTTATCTGTTTCATCTATTTCTATATGTTCAGAAGTTTCCTTTATGTTAATCTCTTTGCTTTCTTTATGATTTAATAAATACCTATGTTGGAAATGGATAACTTCTGTAGTAACAGACTCGCTTTTGAATTTTATGTATTTTCCATATTTTTCTAAAAGCTCTTCAATATTTTTCTTAAATTCTGTTATTGATTTTACTAGATATCCTATAAGAATATCAAAAACTCCCTGAGTTGTAAAAACCCATAAAGTACTTTTGTTTGAGCTCAAGTAGTTAAGCAATTCTTTTTCTTCTTCTGGTTTTATATTTTTAAGGACTAAAGATAATCTGCAGTAAATGTATCCTAATTTAGGGCAGTTAATTACTGGATAAAAACTTTTTATTATTCCTTTCTTGATTAGATTATTTAGCTTGTATTCTGCTCCTTGTTTGGAAAGTCCAGTTGCTTTTGCTAACTCTGCATAAGAACTTCGAGCATTAAAATCTAATGATAGTAATAGTTTTTTATCTCTGAGATCAGTCTTTAATGGTTTATTGTTATTATTTTTTGATTTCATGTTAATTTACTTGATAAAATATCTTTTTTATTTAAATTTTTCCCTTTTTGTCTTAAATTTCAATAGGTATCTTAATATAATATGACCATTTAATAGTGGTTATGAATGAAGAATCATCAGAATCATCTAGGCACATAGATATTAACAATAGTCCATCTCAATCTATGTTTAGCGATTGGGATGAATTTATAGATTGGCAAAAAAGAAGAGAGGGAGAGAATGAGTTTTTTGAAAACATTCTAGATAATGCTGGAGCAAAAGAGATATTTGACGCATCACTTGGAAGCGGTTTTCATACGATAGCGCTGCTGGAAAAAAGATTTAAGGTGTCAAGTAATGAAATAGACCCTGATTATGTTAGACTTGCAAGACAAAATGCAGGAAAATTAGGATTGGAACTCATCATTAGTCATTATGATTGGAGAGAAATTCCTCAGTCTCTTAAAGAAAAATATGATGCTGTAATCTGTCTTGGAAACTCTTTTACATTCATGAAGACTGAAGAGGATCAAAGAAAAGCAATTCAACACTTTGCAGATATTGTTAAACCTGGAGGATTAGTTATTGTAGATCATAGAAATTATGATTATATGCTGCTAAACAGGGATTTTATTGTTCAGAATCCAATAAATTTTATTTACTCTAGAAGGTTTTATTATTGTAGTAATGAAATATTAGGATATCCAATTAGAATAGCTCCAAATGAAGTGATTTTTGAATATAAAAATATTAGAGAGAAGCGGTTGCTAGGTAATCTTTAGCTCTATCCTATAAAGGTTTTAGAGATGAGAAAATTGATGAAGGATTCTGGCTTAGAAGTAAGCACATATGCTGATTTTAATCCTGTGCAGAATGAATTCTCTCTCGGCAAAGATGGAGAATTTCATCAAGCTTATGGACATAGAGACTTCTACCAACACATTGGAGTAAAGAAATAGGGCGCCGGGGGCGGGACTTTCACCCGTCTTGAAGTTCAAAACAAAACATGGTTTTGAACCCGCATGGCCTGTCGGACCAGTAGCTTATCAGGCTACCGCACAACCAAGTTATGCGACCCCGGCATGCAAAAATTTATATAACAAAAGCATAATTACATGTTTAGGCCTGTCGGATTTTTGGGTTATGCGACCCTTTTTTCTTTTTTTTCTTTATCTTATTATGAATTAACTTCTTAATAAATTTTTCTAAACAGCGTCGAGAAATATCGAAAATCTTTCGGAAAAATTATTTTATTTTCGGTCTATTTTTTTTAAATCATTTCACTTCTTCAACAATTAACTGTCTTTTTCCTTTGTAATTATCGACCTTGCCGATTATTGTGATGTTTTTTCCAATGCTTGCTGTTTTGTTGATAATGGTTTCATTGTTTGATTTTTTCAGCTTATCTTCAAGTTTTTCATTGACTGTTTTATCAAAAATTACTGCATCTGTAACAAGAGTATGCTTTATCTTGATCTTCGTTATGTTCTTGCTGGTCTTGTAAGAACTTATTTCCCCTTTTATTTTTACTTTTTGATCTTGCTCTGAAATTAGCGCGTAGTCTTCATATTTTACAAATAACGTCATTATATAAAGTATTAATAATCCAATCATGGATATTACCATAGCTAAAACTTTAAAGTTCTTTTCGTTCATTTTGCAAGATTCTAAAAATTATGAAAGATATTGCTGCAAGACAGACTATCAATATTGCAAAGTTAAAGCTCGTGCTTTTGAGTTTTTCTGAAACTGCATTTCCTGTGATTGCATTTTCCATTTTGTTATTTTTTTGCTTCTGAATATCAATTTCAGCTCCTTGTGACAGTATTGAGTTGGTTTTCTTGATGATGACTATTTTCTCAATGTTTTTAGGAATTTCCAAATTCTTTGATTTGTATGGCTTTAGATTTATTCGTATTTTTTCAGTTTCTATGTTATCAAAAATAATACTGTAATTTGATTCAAATCTGTTATTGTTATTTATGTAAATCATGTTCTTGTCTTGAAAAATCTCGAAGTTTTCTGCATGAGCTAATTTGATTTTCGATAAAAGTAAAAAAGATAAAATAATTGCTGAAAAAACAACAATCACAGAATTAATTACTGCATTTTTTAGATTTTCTCTCATTTCAATCAGCTCTCGCAATTACTTGGATCATTCCTTTGTAATTATCTTTTGGCAGGTTGTTTTTAGTGAAGAATTTTAGTTTAATTCTCAGTCCAGTATTTTGTGGTATATTACTTGCAACAAGAGTTTCGTTGATTATTTGAACTGTTTTGTCATCATGTTCATAAAATACATCAGCAATGCTGGTATTTGCTTTCATGTAAAAATTTAAAGCCCTTGATCCTGTATTCTCCATTACAAAAAATGTTTCTGTTATGTTATTTGGAAAAGTTTCTAAATCAGTTTCAGAATATATGTTATAAGATATCAAGTTGTTTAGCGAGAATATTCTGCTTGTTGAAAATTCTGACTCAGAATCTTTAATTTTTAAAGAAATATTGTGAAGTCCGATCTTGTTTTCCACAGTTATTGTGTTATTATTAGAAACATCATCAAATGTCTCGTTTATTTCCAAGTCTTTCGAGATAATCTTTAGTTCTTGTATATCTTGAATTCCATTAGGATCTGAGACTCTTGCAGTGATTTTCATGTTTTTTCCATAATTTATTTCGAAAAATCCTTTTGGAGGTGAATTCTTTATTTTTATCAAATAGCTGATGTTGGAATAGCTCTTATTATTGAATGAACTTTGGCTTGATACTAATGTCGAATTCTTTGATCTGAATCTTGGATAAAACTCAGCAAAATCTTTTGAATTGTTGTTAGTATATGAAACTCTAATCAATGATTTGCCTTCTTTCACGTTTACTGAGGAAGTTCCTGTTTTTATATCAGAGTTTCCCCAGCCAACAGCGTCCAGTGTGGTGTTATTTTTTAACAAAGCAACTCCAGAATCTTTATTTCCTAAAGTTATTGATTCTTCATAATCTGCTTTAGCCCATGAAAGATTATCACGCTTTTCAGACCATCCTGAATCTGCAGCAAGAAAATAACCATAAGGAGGAATGACTCCTTTGAGAACTGCATCTTTATCACTAGACGTTGTTTTTATTATGTATCCAGTAATATTAGTCGATCTGTTATCAGGGTTGTATAGCTCTATTGCTTCACTTCCTGCTTCTTGCAGCGGATCATAGTAAACTTGGCTGATAAGAACTGCATCAGCAAAATTCAAAGACAATAAAATTATTGATATTGATGCTGCAAAAATGTTATTCATGTTTTTTTTCATAACACACCTCAAGAATTCGCAATAACTATATGAGTAAGGGGGTTTATTAAGTTTTTTATCAGCATCCGGAAAGATTCTGAATTTGTTGGAAATTATTCGAATTTGTTGTATTATTGCTGCATGATTTCTTAATTTAACTCTGGGAATGTTTTACGCAACCTTTATAAACACCTTAAATTTCCCATCTCGTAAATGGCAGTTGACAAAGCATTAAAGATAAAGAAAAAGAAATGGGTTGAGATAGTTGCTCCTGGGCTTTTCAATAATGAATTTTTAGGAGAATCTTATGTAGTTGAAACCAAAAAACTAGTTGGAAGAACAATCGATGTCAGTTTGATGCAGTTAACTCGAGACCCAAAAAAACAGAGCACTAACTTAAAATTCAGAATAAATAATATTGATAATAATAAAGCAACAACAGAAATCATTGCTTATGAAATAGGATCTTCTTCAATAAAAAGATTAGTAAGAAGAAAAAGAGATAAAGTGGAAGATTCATTCTTGTGCTTGACAAAAGACAATAAAACAATAAGAGTAAAGCCATTATTGATAACATTATCAAATACTTCTCATCTGGTACAATCAAGACTTAGAAATGCAACAAAAGACTTTTTAGTCAAGAAATTCAAGAAAATGAATTTTGATGAAATCCTTAAAGATCTTTTGACAAATTCATTACATAAAGAAACAAGAGATTATGTCAAGAAACTTTATCCATTAAGAATAATGGAGATTAGATATATTGGAATTGAGAATCCTACTTATAAAAAAGCTAAATTAACAGTAAAAGCAAAAGACGATGAGCCAGTAAAAGACCTGAAAATTGAAGAAGAAAGCTTTGAAGATGAAGAAGATCCTAAGAAAAAAGGAAAAAATAAGGAAGAAGAATCTTCTGAAGAGGTTCAGGTTAGAGAGATATGACTTGGAATGACTGAATATTGCTGATTTCTGCAGATAGTTTTTTAAATGAAAGTTTTTTTCTCATGACTAAATAGCCCCGTAGTGTAGTGGCCAAATTTTTCTTCAAAAGAGAAATGAAGAAGAAGGCTTTTCATCAAGCCCTCTGGAGGCTTGGACCCCAGTTCGAATGTTGGCGCTGGAAACGGCAATGTTCCAAACGCAGTGCGAGAGTCTGGGCGGGGCTATTGTATTTTTTTCGTTCAGATGCAAAAACTTTTAAAGTGAGTTCTTTGATTATGATTAATGGACACTTGTAAAGACTTTGATGAGAAGAAAAAGAAACTGCTTGAGGAGTTTAACTCTAGCAATGAAGTTTTTCTTGGTAAGAAAACATCTAACTTGTTCAGGAATAGGAATGTTAGAACTGTTGAGAGTAAAAGAATTAATGTTAGGAATTTTAATAAAGTTCTTAGTATTGATGAAAAAAATCTTGTTGCAGACGTTGAAGGAATGATCACTTACGAGGATCTGGTTAATGAGACTTTGAAATATGGATTAATGCCTACAGTTGTCCCTCAACTTAAGTCTATTACTATAGGCGGGGCTGTTTCTGGACTTGGAATTGAGGCTTCATCTTTTAAATTTGGACTGGTTCACGAAACTGTCACAGAATTAGAAGTCTTGACGGGAAATGGGGAGATCATTGTTTGCAATTCTAAGCAAAATAAAGATTTGTTCTATGGCTTTCCAAATTCTTATGGAACATTTGGATATATACTGAGACTTAAAGTAAAGCTTGTCAGAGTAAAACCGTTTGTAAAGATAACCCATAAGAGATTTTCTGATGCGAAAGAATACTTTAAAGAAGTTGAAAAGTTATGCAAACTAAAGAAGGATATTGATTTTATTGATGGCACTGTATTTAATGAAAATGAAATGTACATTACAACAGGAGAATTTGTTGACGTTGCTCCTTTTGTAAGCAATTATAAAGGCATGAAAATATATTATAGATCAATCCAAAAAAAGAAGGTTGATTATCTAAAAGTAAAAGACTTTATCTGGCGATGGGATACTGACTGGTTCTGGTGCTCTAAGAATTTCGGAGTGCAAAATCCTTTTTTAAGATTATTCACAATGGCTTGGCTTAATTCCAAGACTTATTGGAAAGTTATGAACTTATCTGCAAAAACTGGACTTACTAATAATGTAAATAAGATATTGAAAAGAAAAGTTGAAGGAGTAATTCAAGATGTTGAAATTCCAGTAGAGAGATCAGCAGAATTTTTAAGATTCTTCAGTAACGAGATAGGGATATCTCCTGTTTGGATCTGCCCGACAAAAATTTATGATCCAAAAATAAAGAATGACTTGTACATAATGGATTCAAAAAAACTTTACATTAATTTTGGATTCTGGGAGGTTATTCCAACAACACATGAAGATGGATATTATAATAAGAAGATTGAATTCATGGTTGAAAAATTAAAAGGGAAAAAATCATTATACTCTACAGCTTTTTATGATGAGAAAAAATTCTGGGAATTGTATAATAAAAAAGATTATGACAGGATAAAGAACAAATATGATTCGAGGCATAAGCTTAAAAACTTGTACGAGAAAGTAGTGTTACGAAGATAAAGATAATATTCAAAGGTGAAAAAATGAATGATGTTAAAAATTCAACCCGCTTAAATGATGATTCTAACAAAGATGCACAAAAAATATTAGACCATGCAGGAATAACCGTCAATGGAAGTAAGCCCTATGATATTCAAGTGCATAATCCTGATTTTTTCGCTCGAGTTATAAAAGAGGGAAGTCTTGGACTTGGAGAATCTTACATGGATGGCTGGTGGGATGTCAAGGAATTAGACCAGTTTTTTGACAAAGTGATAAGCGCTAATTTAGATACAAAAATTCCAAAGCATGAATTTTTGAAACTTGCAGTAAAGATGATGCTTTTTAATCCACAAACTAAAAGCAAATCAAAAAAAGTTGCAGAACAGCATTATGATCTTGGAAATGAGCTATATACAAGAATGCTTGACAAGAACATGCAGTATACTTGTGGGTACTGGAAGAATGCAAAAACTCTTGATCAGGCACAGGTTGATAAATTAAGACTGATCTGTGAGAAATTACAATTAAAAAAAGGAATGAAAGTTCTTGAGCTAGGATCTGGATTTGGAGGATTAGCGAGATTCATGGCGAAAGAATACGGCTGTGAAGTTGTAAGCTATAATATTTCTAAAGAACAAATCAAATATGCAAGAGAGTGGTGCAAAGGACTTCCAGTAACATTTGTAGAAGCTGATTATAGAGAAGCAAAAGGAGTTTATGACAGAATTGTTTCTATTGGATTATGCGAGCACGTTGGATATAAGAATTATCGCGCTTTCATGGAGTTAGCTCATAAGTGCTTGAAAGATAATGGATTATTTTTACTGCATACAATTGCCAGTAATGTATCAACATTTTCGACTAATGCGTGGACTGACAAATATATTTTCCCAGGAGGAATGCTGCCATCTGCCAAGCAGCTCAGCACAGCTTCAGAAGGGCTTTTTGTGCTTGAAGACTGGCATAATTTTGGAGCAGATTATGACAAAACATTAATGGGCTGGGAGCAGAATTTTGTAAAGAATTGGAAAGAACTCCAAAAAATTAATCCTAATAAATACAATGAAAGATTCTATAGAATGTGGAGATACTACTTACTGAGCTGTGCAGGAAGCTTCAGAGCAAGAAGAATTCAGCTTTACCAGATAGTTTACTCTAAAAACGGAGTTAGAGGGGGCTATAAGAGTTGGAGGTAAGCTTTTGTTTTCTGCTTCTTTATGCTTTCTTTTTTATGCTTCATTCTCCTTTTTATATCATTGTTTATTTTTTCCTATGCTTTAAGAATTCTATTACAACAGGAATTGCTGAAAGTACAATTATTATTAAGATGAAGATAGTAAGATTGTTTTTAACAAAGGGAATATTTCCGAAGAAGTATCCTAATAATATGAAAAACGATATCCAGAAAATGCCTCCGAATATGTTATATAATAAAAATTGCTTGTAATCCATTTTTCCAATTCCTGCAACAAAAGGAGCAAAAGTACGCACAATTGGAATGAATCTTGCAATCACAATTGTTTTTCCACCATGTTTATTATAAAAATCATTGGTCTTGTCAATATATTCTTGCTTTAAGATGTTTGGATACTTGTGCAGCATTTTTTTGCCGCTAAACTTTCCAATATGATAATTCACAGTATCTCCTAAAATTGCAGATATTGACAGAAGAGGGATTATTATTGCTATATTTAATGAACCAACAGCAGCTAATGTTCCTGCTACAAACAACAGCGAGTCTCCAGGCAAAAATGGAAGAAATACAAGTCCTGTTTCTCCAAAGATTATGATAAAAAGAATCAGATAAGTTAAAACTCCGTACTCTGCAATAACTAAAGCAAGTTGTTTATCAAGATGCAATAAAATATCAAAATAAGACAAAAATGGATTCATAAGCAGAATTTAAAGCCATTATTAATAAACTTTGCGGGAGATTTTTTAATTTTTTTAGATGCAGCATTTTTTTTTATTCCAATATATTCCCAATTTTATGGATTATCAGAGTATTTGTCTTTAATGACTTGTAAGATCCTGTAATTACAACATAATCATCCTTTTTTATTAATTTTTGCTGTATCAATTTTTTTATCCCGCTTCTTAATCTTATCAAGAGATCTTTTGAATGGTCTACTAAAAAGCCAGAAGTTCCGTAAAGAATAGAAATTCTTCTGAGAACTTTCTCGTTAGGAACAAGAGCATAAATCTGCGCTTTAGGTCTGTTTTTCGCAACCAATTGAGCAGAGTATCCTGATTCTGTAGGGACAATGATGTATGGAACTTTCAAATCCTGAGCAGCAGAAACTGCATTCTTCGCGATTAACTCAGAAGGAGAAATATCTTCTAGTTCTAATGGCTTAAACTTGACAACACATTCTATTTCTTTAATGATCCTTTTCATCATCTTGACAGCTTCAAAAGGATATTGTCCAACGGCTGTTTCTCCCGAGAGCATAACTGCATCAGTCCTGTCGAATACTGCGTTAGCAACATCTGAGACTTCGGCTCTTGTCGGTCTTGGATTCTCGATCATGGAGTTAAGCATCTGTGTTGCAACAATGGAAAACTTGCCATGCCTTTTTGCCATTTTTACAATACTCTTCTGTATGATTGGAACTTTTTCAGGAACTACTTCTACTCCTAGGTCTCCACGAGCAATCATAACACCATCCGATGCTTTAATTATCTCCTCCAGATTCTCAACAGCAAGAATATGTTCTATCTTTGCAACTACTTGAATCTCAGACTTGTGTTTTTTTAATATATCATGAACTTTCAAAACATCCTTAACTTCGCGTACAAAAGAAACTCCAATGAAATCAACACCTTGAGATATTCCAAACTCCATGTCTTTGATGTCCTTAGCGGTAATTCCTGGAATTGACAAATCACTGTTAGGAAAGTTCAATCCCTTTCTCGAGCTCACAAATCCTGAATTCTTAACTCTGCAGACTATATTCTTACCCCTTATTCTTTCAACAACTAACTCGCAAAGACCATCATCAATCAAGACACTGCTTCCTTTCTTAACATCCTTGTGAAGATTCTTATAAGTTATTGAGAATTCTTTTTTATTTCCAATAATATCCTTGTTTCTTATAATAACAGTGCTGTTTTGCTTTAGTATCGTATTTTTTTCAAACTC
>CAZDUE010000032.1:0-13709 GCA_964508575.1 uncultured Methanosarcinales archaeon | reverse complement strand
AGCAACTCCTTATGTTCATACTAGTGAGAATCAAAAAGTAAAGATTGCAAGGATATCATATTCCAAAATAAAAGGGAATATCTCTATAATAGAAATGCACTACTTAATTGGCGAGAAAAATAAAGGAGTTAATTATTTTTCTGAAAAACATGAAATGGGATTATTTGCATCTTCTGAGACTTTGGAAATTATGAAAAAAGCCGGACTAAAATCTGAATTTTTAAAAAAAGGATTGACGAAGAAAAAAGGAATGCAGGATGACAGAGGAATATTAATAAGTGTGAAGGAATAAGGATTATTGAGCACATCTCATTTTACTATATGCCTTTTCTTGAAATCTTCCACACTTCCTATCTTGATGCTTTTTTGTTTTCTTATTCTTTCAAGCTTTTCTAAGAATTCTTGCTTTACTTCAGGCTCAGCAATTACTGACTGCATAAAAAACTCAACTTGTTTGCTCATGTTTATTCCGTTTTGCCTGCAATATTCAGAAAATTGCTTGTAGGTTTCCTCCTGTACATTAAATGATTTAATTGCCATAAATTTCCACCTTATTTAATATTAAATAAGTTTATTTAATATTATTTAAATGTTTCGGTTCAAATCAAGGTAAGTCATTTAAAATTATCATTCACAATTCTTCTTCCTACTAGAATTCACGCCTTAACACTAAAATCATAGCAAATGCTGATTGTATTTTTTCATCACTCCATTGCGACTAGTACAGATTGCCCAATAACTACTATTTTTTAATTCCTTCAAATTATCATAAACTAATGCAAACTCTGGCATTCTTTCTTCTGGAGAATTCCAGCTTTCATCAAAACGTAAATTAATCACTCCATCTCTGTAAATTCTTCCATTTGGGCTTCTCATAAAAAATAATTGCTTATTAGGATCAAACTTAACAGGGTCGAATTTTACTGTATAAATATGATCTCCTTGCCCTGCGTAAATGCTTGCACTTCCATCTCTTACATCCACTCTTGAACTAAAATAGGATTTTAATCTCATTATATTATTTTCAACAGAATGTATTAACAATCCTTGATATGTCTCAACTTCTTTATCAGGATGCTCTCTTGTATTTTCAGGAATTCCAAAACTAAAAACAGGAGTAGGAAAATAACCTAATTTGTCGTCATACTCTTCCATGATTCCTGCAAATATGCACAAATCGCTTAACTCGCTTAATTCTAATCTTCTTGTTGATAAAACCCTTCCAGAAATATAATCAGATTCTAAAAGTTCCACTCCTTGAATCGGCTCCTCTCTAAAAGGATGAAATCCAACATAGACAAGATCTAAACTACTAATAACTTCTGGAGATACAAGATAATCTTTTTTATCAGGAATTTTAACACGCATAAGTCTAAAAGCTTCTCTTCTAGTTATTTCTCCTCTCTCTGCTTTTGCACAAATTTCTAATTCTTCATCTGTAAGTTGTGGTAACCCGTCTGCCATTGCAATTAGGAGTGTTAGGATTAATTTAAAGTTATTCTTTGAGATTAAAAATCACAGAAAAAAGAATCATGATAAAAATTCTAAAAATATATATGAAAAACAAAAATTAATTTATTTCTTCCCAGCTGGTTTTACTTCTTTGCTGGAGCTGCTTTTGCTCCAGGAGCCGCTCCTTTAGCATCTTTACCAGCAGGAGGTACTTTTGTATCTGCAGGAAGCAAAGGATCGTAGATAGCTTCTGGAATCTTTGCTTCTACCATCTTTGCTTTTATTTCATTTCTTGTTTTTCCTTGCATTTCTGCAGCAATTGCTTTGGCCTTTGTTTCGAATTCTACTCGCCTCTTTTCAATTTCTTCTGCTAATCTCTTTTTTTCTTCTTCAAGTTCTTTTAATTCTGCAGCTGAAAGCTCTGTTTTTCCTGACTTGATCTGAGAGTCAAACTTTCCTTGGTTAACTAAGAGAATAGCATCTTTTCCTGAGACTCCTTCTACAAGAACACCCATTGAATTGCATGTTCCAATAACTTCTTTGACTTTTTCCTTTGTAGTCTTTCCGGATAATGAATCTTGCTTCATCATAGAAATCTTGATTATCTGCTCGATCTTAAGATCAGCAACTTTATCTTGCAATGGATTTCCAGAGCCCTTTGCAATTCCAGCTTCTTTGATTATCAGTTGAGATGTTGGAGGAGTTCCTACTTCTACTTCGAAAGTTTTGTCATCCATATTGACTTTTATCTTGATAGGAACCTGCATTCCTTTGAAAGCATCTGTTTTTCTGTTGATTTCAGCAACTACTTGTCCTATGTTAACTCCAAGAGGACCAAGAGAACTGCCTATAGGTGGAGCTGCGCTTGCTTTTCCACCTTGAATCAATGCATCTACTGTTTGAATAGCCATATACTTCTGGGATTTGGAAATTATTTATAAATTATTCGTTTTGGAGCTTAACTAGGATGATTTTAATTGAATTGCTAAAAATGATTAAAATTATAAAAATAATTTACTTGATTAAAAAATAAATTAATGCTCTTTTTTTCACAAAGCCAAATCAGTATAGAAAGGGGTAATATTTATATATTAGATTGGGCTCTTATGTGTGTTATGGTAATATTATATGACCGATTTAACATGTCTGAAAATATTTATGAAGTTTTATTTGCAACAAAACAACAAGAAATTGTCGCACGGCTTTTGATTGATTTTATGAAAGAGAACAATGGAGAAATTTCAAAAACAGAGATGTCTGTTTTCGCTACACAACTACATGAAGGAAATTTTATTACAGAGATTGACGAGCCTCCATATCAAGGAAAAACTGTGAAAATAAGCTATAATAAAAGACAGTTCTACGATAGAATATTGACTCCACTAAAAGGAATGGGCTTGATAGACTATGATTTATACAAGAAAACATATCGGCTTAGTACAAAGTTCAACAATGACATGATAAGAATTGGTTTGATGTGGCTCCAAGAAGTTAAAAGACCACCACTACATTTAAAAAAGCCCAGCGTGAAATAAGAAAATCATTTCCCAATCTTATCAGTTCTTATAAATTCTATATTGTTATCATCAAGCATCTTGACAACTCGTTCTTTATGTTCCCCAAGACCTTTCCAATCAACCAAAGCAATTTTCACAGTTTCATTACTTCTTTTTATGCACTGTATCAGTATATTGTCATCTAAAAGATCTAGAGCATATTTAGGACAGCAATGAGCTAGTGAATATTTTGTATTTTGAATTATTTTTAAAAAATTAGTACAAGTGTGCTGACCTCCTATACATACTGCAGGAATGGATTCTGCTGGACCGCTTTTTATAGTTTCTAAAATTATTTCTGCCATGATCTGTCCAGCTTCTTTATTGTTCCACTCACTCTCGCGAGCACCAATCTCAATAAACATCGAGGGCTTCTCGAGAAAAGGACCATGATGAGTTGCCTCGTAAATAACATCATATTCTAAAGGAGCTTTTTCTTTCATTAACAAGAAAGCTTGTTTCATAAGCCCGGGCATTGAAATGCATAATTCTTTTTTTTTTCCTTCAAGATCAGCAGATCCAAAATTACTAATAGGATGTACTGAGAAACTAGGAATTCCAGACTTACTTTGATGTTTTGAAGCAAATATGAAAAAATCGCAATGAATTAATTCAGATTCTTCATCAATGTTTTCGTGTCGTACTATTTCTTTATCTGTCTCGTACAGAGTTATGTTCTCAGGAATATCTAACTTCAGCAAGTTCTCTCGCATATTTCTTCCAGCAGGATCTAAACTAGAGGTTATTATCGCGTATCTGTGAGTTTTGTGCATTTTACAAAAAGAAAGTTTCATTGTTTAAAATTATTTTCCCAATATGTCATTTAAATGTTTTTATTCTAAAGTAATTACAATACGAAACATTTAAATATTTACTGAGCTCTCTGAAAGAGAATGACAAAACCATCATTAGTAAAAATAAAAGCAAAAATGCCTATGGTTCTTGATACTTTAGAAAAAACATTATATGTCGCGGCTGCAGAAGTGAGTGCATTAAATACACCAAATTCTTCTGAATACAAAGATGCAATGCTCTGCCAAAATGGATTGGGAACTAATACAGCGGAAATTTATTTTTATACATGTGCTCCTGAAGAATATCCTGAACTTTCACAGCCAGGTTTTCGAGATATTCAGAATGATCCTATAAAGAAAGAAAAATATGATCTGGCCTGTTATACAGCATGGAAAAACGAAGTTGATCAAGTTAAAGCAATTGTGGAGAAATATAAAGGAGAAATGAAATTCGACGGACGTTCATTAGAAGAATATATAGAATCACATGAAACTGCACTTTCAATACCAGGCAATAGAGTTCATGTAAGAATCACAATGCCTAATCAGATTGTTCTTCAATCTTTGAGGACTGCGTTAGAATACGTTCATAGTTATGAAGTAGTATGAACTCTTTTTCTTTATAGCCCACACAACAGCAACTATTATATACTGAGAATCAACTTTATTCATCAATTATTGCTAATCATTAATTGCCAATTATTATTGGTTATTATCATCAATCATTATCAAACAAAAAAGTGGTGGAGCATGGAGCATATAAAGAGGTTTGCAGAGTCTTTGAACGAGAATGAAAAAACTTTTTTGATGCAGCACATGATTCAAGACTTTCAAAGTTCTAAGACAAATGCAAAACAGTGTGCTGGCTGCGGATCTCAACTTCCTCAATTTTCTGGATACTCCTTAGAGTTTGGTGATAACATAAGAATGAGAGCCAGCTTTTGTGCTAAAGACTGCCTTGAGTATTTCATAAAGCAAAAAATGAAATAACAATCTTTTTTTTTAAAAATTTTGAAAAAGATTTAAGCAAATAAACTGAAAATGCATTTTGACCAAGAAATAAAAGATGTCTTAAGAGAGCTAAAGACAAGCAAGGAAGGATTAACTTCTCATGAAGCTATTCTACGTCAGAAAGAATACGGATTTAATGATATGAAAAAAGAAAAAAAATTTACAACTCTTAAAATTTTAATAAATCAGTTAAAGAATGTTTTTCTTTTACTTTTAATTGCTGCGGGGATTCTATCTTTATTTTTAGGAGAAAATCTAGAAGCAGGAGCAATATTTGGAATAGTTCTTCTTAATATCATTCTAGGATTCTTTCAAGAATACAGAGCAGAAAAAGAGATGAGATCTCTTGAAAAGTTATCAAACCCTAATGCAAGAGTTTTAAGAAATGGAACAGAAGAGATAATTCCTGCAAGGGAATTAGTTCCTGGTGATATGATAATTCTAGAAGCAGGAGATATAGTTCCTGCTGATTCAAGATTAATCGAGATATCAAATTTATCAATCGATGAAGCCGCTCTTACAGGAGAATCAGTCCCTTCTGAAAAAGTAATCAAAACATCAGAGCAAGGATTGAGTCCTGCTGATCAAGAGAATATGGCTTTCATGGGGACTTCTGTAACATACGGAAAAGGAAAAGCAGTTGTTGTCAGTACAGGATTAAGAACTGAATTTGGAAAAATTGCAGAATCACTTCAAGAAACAAAAGAAGTAGAGACTCCAATGCAGATAAAATTCACCCAGCTTGCAAAACAAATAGGGCTTCTTGCAATAATTCTGATCATGATTGTTTTTACTTCAGGAATAATCAACAGTTCCCTTCCATTTGGAGAAATGATAATATTTGCGTTAGCATTGACAGTATCAACAGTTCCGAATTCTCTTCCTTTGATTGTAACAATAAGCTTGTCCAGAGGAGCTAATCGGCTTGTTAAAAAAAATATGCTGGTCAAACAATTACCAGCGGCTGAAAGTTTAGGTGATGTTACAGTAATATGCTCTGATAAAACAGGAACAATAACTAAAAATCAGATGACTGTGACAAAAATATTCTGTTCAGAAGAAATTGAAGTTTCAGGCATAGGATACAATCCAGAGGGTAAGTTCATGGCTGCTGGAAAAGAAATAAATTTCACTAAGATCAAAGATAAACTTGAACTTGTCCTGAGAGCAGGAGTTCTATGCAATAATGCAAAGCTGATAATAAAAAAAGAAAATAGACATAAGAAAGAAAACAAGGAAGAATTGGAAAACATCAAGGATATTTTTGAGATAATAGGAGATCCAACAGAAGGATCATTGATAGTTCTCGGGAAAAAAGCAGGAATTGATTCACAGGAATTACAGAAAAATTTTACTTTTTTACAAGAGCTGCCTTTTGATTCTGAAAGAAAGCAAATGTCTGTAATTTACGAGAATAAAAATGAAAAGAAAAAAGAAGCATATATCAAAGGAGCGCCAGATTTCATATTAGAAGAATGCACCCATATTTTCGATGAAAATACCGGAAAAATAAGAAAAATAAATTCAAAAGACAAAAAAAGGATTCTAGAAAAGAATAATTATTTTGCAGAACAGGCATTAAGAGTTCTCGCGATAGCTTACAAATATGTCTCCAAGCTAAAACAATATAACATAGACAATGTTGAGAAAGAAATGGTTTTCTTGGGATTAGTGGGAATGATGGATCCTCCTCGTGAAGAAGTAAAGGAAGCAATACAAAAATGTTCAGAAGCAGGGATAAAAGTAATGATAATAACAGGAGATCATTCTATAACCACGAAAGCAATTGCAAAACAAATAGGATTGATGAAGCAGGACAGCATAGTCCTAGAGGGAAAGGATATTGATAAGATGTCAGACGGTGAACTTGAAAATGTAATTGATAAAATAGCAATAATTGCAAGGGCAATGCCTATACAAAAATTAAGAATTGTCGAAATATTACAGAAAAAAGGAGAGATCGTCGCAATGACTGGAGATGGTGTCAATGATGCTCCTGCTCTGAAAAAAGCAGATATTGGAATTGCAATGGGTTCAGGAACCCAAGTATCTAAAGATGTTGCCAATGCAGTTCTTTTAGATGATAATTTTGCAACAATTGTGAATGCAGTAGAAGAAGGCAGAGATATAAGGAGCAAGATGATAAAGTCTGCAAGATACTTACTGTCGTGCAATGCAGGAGAAATACTCTCAGTTTTTATTGCGATAATGCTAAGACTTCCCTTGCCAATCTTACCATTGCAAATATTATTGATGAATCTCTTGACGGATGACTTTCCTGCTCTGGGCTTGGGATTTGAAAAAAGCGAAGAAAAAGTGATGAAAGAACCGCCTCATAATCCTCGAGAAAAGCCATTATCAAACAAGCTGATGATATCCATCTTTATCTTTGGGATAATAATGGCAATAGGAACTCTTCTTGTTTTTAATCATTATAAAGAAGATTTGAGCAAAGCACAAACAATGGCTTTCACAACATTAGTCATGTTCCAAATGTTTGCTGTGCTAAGCTCAAGAAACTTGTATTTCTCTGTAAAATACATGAATCCATTTTCAAATTTATGGCTTTTAGGATCAGTTATTCTATCGCTGGCAATACAAGCATTCGTGATATACTATGAGCCAATGCAAAAGATATTCGGTACTGTAGGCCTACAATTAAATGATTGGGTTCTGATAATAATAGTCTCAATATTAGGATTTGTGCTGATGGAATTATCAAAAATATTTTTGAGACCAGAACATTATCATGAAAGGAGAATAACTGCTTGATTCATCTGAACTATCCAAACTGTTTTTCATCATAAAGTTTTATTGCATCAGGAACTCCTAAAATTGTCAATACAGAATGAGTGAATTCTCTTGATAAAAATTCGACTCCTAAGCTTTCGTAAAGCTGTTTTGCAGATCTTAAATCTTCAATTTCAGGACCAAATCTATGTCTTATATCTATTGGTCCTCTTTTAGCAGTGTAATAAGTTAGCACAAAAAATTTCTGGGTTTCACTTAAGGAATAATTTGTTCTTAAATAATCTTTTTTTGATTTTATTTTATCATCCATTTTTTTCAATTCACTTATCAAAGGCCGAATAATTTTTCTGTTGCTTTGCATTTCTTGATTGTAAATAATCTCAAGCTCTTTTATCTTTTTTGCAGTATTTAAAATCTGAAGATCATAATAAGAACGAGGCATCGCACTCCTGTATACATTGATAATATCTATCAAATTCAAAAAAGTGTTTGGTTTTAAATCAAACATCATCTCAATTCTTCCATTTTTGAGATCTTCAATAAAAGCGGAATGAAGAATGTCAAGACTTTTATCAAGAACAAATCTTTGTTTTTCATTAATCTCTGCAGATTCTATTATTTGCTCAAAAAACGAGCTTTCAAATGAAGATATTTTTATTGTTTTTTTAAACAAGTGCATTTGAAATGCAGAAAATAAAATCTCTAAATCTTTTGGTATCTGATCACTTTCAATTTTTCTTAAAACATATCTATTTAATCCATCATAAAGAGCATGGCTTAAGATATAATTAATTTCTCGTACTTTAGTCATATCTAGACATGGTCGGTCGGTCTGCCCTAAAAATAAACCTCGCTTTAAATTTATACCAGTATCAGAATGCTCATAATCTCTTACGTTCTCAGGAGCTCTTATCTTAGTTATTGAAGCTGAAGAAACATTATGATCTATCTCATTAATGTAGCGTTTTAATATTAATTCAATTTCAGCTTTATATTTTCCAGATTCTTTAAATTCGGAATCTGAAGATTCTTGATTCTCCTTTTTAATTTCTCTGCTTTTTTCATGTCTTTTCGCAAGATAACTCCTTATTGTTGTTCTTAATCCTACATAAACTTGCCAGTTCGAAAAATATCCAAATTCTTCGTTTAAACTATCATAGATCAGCTTAAACTCAGGATTTATTGAACTCAACCTTTCAAAATTTTTCCAATCCTTAGGACTTAGTGTTTCACCACTCAGCCACTTTCTTACTGCACCTTCCTTAACATTATGAACAACAGACAATATTCTGCTTTCGAAACTTGAATACTCTTCTCGTGAGAAATCAAATCCCGATTCGAGCATTATTTTTTGCTCAAGAAACTCAGTAGTTGGATCTGCAAGACCTTTTAAAAGTAGAATCCTGAAATTCTTTATTAAAACATCTTGATTATTTTTAGTATGTAAACTGTATTTTGCCAGTCTATATCTTAGACTGAGCTCTTCTAATGCAGAATCAATTTCTCCAAGACTTTTTTCAATACCTTCGTTATATACTCCAACAGAATCTCCTTCATTAAGATCTTTCACTTTTTTTCTAACTTTCGAATCACCGATTATTACATCTATCCAAGATTCTGGATTAGCAGAATCATTCAGCAATAAAGTTTCTAAAACGAGATTAGTCATGAACTTGAGTTATTTATGAAATTTAAAAATCTTATTGATTCAGTTCAATTCCAGATCTCCTACATTGAACCAGCTTATCATTTTAGTACAGAATGAACCTGTAAATAGGCAGGATTTGAACCTGTTCATTCCTTTTTTATTTTAGCTACAAAAAAACCTCAGTCGCCTTTGGCTCGGTGATTTTTTTGTAGCGTATTTATTCCTTTTTTATTTTAGCTACAAAAAAACCTTCGGTATCATTGTCCTGAGGATAAATTCGCAATGTGTTCTTGATACTATCATCATACTTTTTTCCTTGAAATTCGAGAATTGTATCAGATCTTTTAATATCTAATTTTATCTTTTCAACTTTAGCATTATCAAACTCTGAAAGCAAATAATCAATAACTCCTTCATTTTCCTCGGGCTCTTGAGAACATGTACTGTAGACAAGAGTTCCTCCTTCTTTTAATATTTCAAAGCCAGTCTTTATCATCTGCTTCTGAGTTATCGCTAATCTCTTGACAACTCCAGGATTCCAGATTCTTAAAGTCTTGAAACTTTTTCTTATAGTTCCAGTGCCAGAGCAAGGAACATCGGTAAGTACATAATCAAATTTTATTTCAGATTTTTTAAACCATTGGCCTTGCATTAGAGTTACAATACAATTAGTTAATCCACATCTTTGTACATTAATCGACAATGGTTTCATTCTGTCTGGCTTGTAATCATTCGCTATTAATAATCCTTTATTTTTCATGTACATTCCAATCTGTGTAGTTTTACTTCCTGGACTTGCAGCCATATCAAGGATAAAATTTCCATCTTCCTTATCTTTTATTCCTAAAGCCAAAGGAGGAATCATAGAAGCAGCTTCTTGAACGTAAATATAACCTAGAGAATGCTCTGGAAGATTTCCTATATCTCTCCTGCCAGTATTATGCTCGATCCAAAATCCCTCAGCACACCAAGGAATTTGAGTTAATTTCCAATCATCACTTAGAGATTCTTCCATTTCCTTTACAGAAGTTTTTATTGTGTTAACACGAATAGACCTTCTTAAAAATGTTAAGGAAGTTTTCATAAACTCATCATATCTGTCTCCTAATAACTCACGATATCTCTCTTCAAATGCAGGTTTTATCTCTATTTTAGATTTGTCTTTCATCATATGGATCACATCATCTTACTCATATAAACTCCGTCTTTTTTATATCCTAACTTTTTATAATACTCGCGAGTTCCTACTGCACTTATTATGCAGATTTTATTCTTTTCTTTTTCTTTACAAATCTCTTCAGCTTTTTGCATAAGTTCTTTTCCTACACCTTTATGCTGGACTTCATTTTCAGCTCCTTTTTTTCCAATACTCGCGAGTGTGCCAAAAACATGAAGTTCTCTTATCAGTGCAGTTTTTTCTGTAATTTCTGAACGCAAGAATTGTGAGGGAAATCTTAGTCTGCAGAATCCTAAAAGTGAATTAGTATCAGAATCTGCTGAGATAAAATATTCCATTCCACCTGATGATTTGTACTCAAGCACATTAATACTGTAAGATCTTCCAATACCCTTGCGTCCAGCTTCTTGGCATCTGATACATTGACATACAATTCCTTTTTTATTAACTAATTCCTCTACATACTGGCGTAAATTAGTCTTGTCAACTCCTGCAGTAGTCTGGAAAGTTGGAATATCTCGCTGAATTCTCTGAATCCTGCAATATTTTGGAATAAATCTTTTGAATTCTGAAATAATTTCTGCTGCCTGAGCTGTAGTTATAGGAGTGAATTGTCCTTTCTTAAATTGTATCTCAAGAGGAGTCCCAGGCATTACCATACAAGGATAAATCTTGAGCATATCTGGACGATAATCAGGATTATCAAAAATCTCTTTCAATATTTCAAGATCTTCTTCTCTTGTAGTTTTAGGAAGTCCAGGCATCATATGAAAGTTTAATTTAAAAGCAAGATCTTTTAAAATCTGAATTGAATGTGTGCTGTCTTTTATAGTATGTCCTCTATTTGTTGCTTTCAAAACATCATCTTTTGTAGTCTGAATTCCTAACTCTATTCTAGTAGCTCCTTGCCTTAACATTTCATTACCATGCTCAAGAAATCCCCAATCTGGCTTAGTTTCTATTGTCAAGCCAACACATCTTATCATTGAAGTTTCATTCTTTAATTGTTCTTGCTCTAAAGTGCACTGAGATTGTTTTGAATTTGATTGTTTTGTCTTTGTTCTGTTTTCATTTTCACCTAACGGACTTTCCTTTAGTTTTAGTAATTTCTCTTTAACACTAGCCACTCGAGTTTTGTCATAAATATCTCCAGGGAGCTCAAAGAATTCCTTGAACTTTTTAAAATCAAACTTTTCATCTACATAGAATATATCTGAAAAATCATTCATTGCCCTGAAAATAAATTTAACAAAATAATCCTGATACTCTTTACTCATTGCAGGAAATGTTCCACCTTGAATAATTATTTCTGCTTTTTCAGGAACGTGTCCAGAGCAGATGTATTGTTCAAGCCTGTTCATTGTAATAAGATAAGGATCATAATTATTTCTTATCGCTCTCATGGTGCTTGGCTCTTTACCTGTGTAAGACTGAGGAACATCACCATAATATGAGCCAGGGCCACCAGGGCAGAAAACACAACGGCCGTGTTTACAAGAAGTTGGTGCAGTCATTAAAGATATCACTGCAACCCCCGATATTGTTCTGACAGGTTTTGTTACAAGTTTCTTCCTTAGTAATTCTACTTCCTTGTCTGGAACATTAAGTAAAAGCTCTATAGTAGTAGGAATTGTTTTTATTTTGTATTTCTTTGCTATTTTATTTTTTAATTTGTTAATCTCCTCTTCTTTGAAGTGATCTTTACTTTTAATAAATTGCAAAATTTCATTTATTGCTTCAGATCTTTTCATTTTTAGTAATCTCATTTATTTTTTCAGCGATCTTTTTTTCCCAAGTTTTATCAAAATTTGTGAATAATATGAAGCAGTTAAATTTTTCAGTATCTCTAATTAGTTCATTAATATGTTCGAAGCTTCTCCACTTGTCATTAATTATGACAAACCCGTAAACTTCTCTTCTTGCAAGTAGATTATTAACGCAAAATCTGTAAGTATCAAAAATATGAGCCCTAACATTTCCTCCTATTGCTTGATGCTTAAAATTATGAGTATTGTCTTTTTCTGAAGGAGTCATTCTGGTTATTTCAATAACTAGAGGAATATCATCTTTTGAACTTTCTAAATCAAATTGTGAAGATTTTGGTGTCATTAGCCTGTTTCTAAAGAAAAATCCTTTTCTTTCAAGTTCTCGTGCAAGTATTGCAGCATCTTGATCTGGGTAAAGAGTAAACTTATCAAGGCAGAACTCTTTAGCATTAATTTTTACAAATACTGGAAAGCTCTTTTTTGCTCCTTCTTTTAATGAATCTATCTCTTCTTTTGATAATAACTCTGTTGATCTAATTGATGTATAAATCTCTTTTTCTCTGATTTTTAATAAAGTACCTTGCTCTGATTTTTTTTTTTTTTAATTTTTCCTTTTTCTAAAAACTTTAATCCTCAGTCTGTTTTCATTCTTTAGCAAATGACAAATCATCCTGGAATTGGCCATCAGGAAATATCCTCCATTTGGTCTATATCTAACATAACCTGTCAAAATAGCTTCATTTATGTTTTTTTTTAATTCAAGTTCATATTTCATGCGGAATCGCCTCCTCGCTTGCCATGGAGGTGTGTAGCATGAACATTGAGCTTATGCAGCTCGCCTTTTGGAAGGTTTTTTTCTTTTAGAACTTTGACTAGTTCAGTATAGAATAAACTAGCATTTTTTAGAGATTTATCCTTTAAATTATCTGTCATACAGTCGAGGATTAGAGAATTGTATTTAAAGGTAATGCTAATGTTCGAGATTTTTTCCCATATTAATAACTTGTTCTATTTCTAATTTGATATGTTCTAATTCAGTTTTACATTCATGTATTTTTTGTTGCCCATAAATTTCCATGGCGTTGCTTGCATGTAAAAAAGCTCCAAATTTTCTTAGTCTAAAATTGTAGATTTTTTTACCAATATTTGTTAAGTTCATAACCATATTATTCACTTGGTCAAAATTTTCTTTCTTCTCTCTTCCTGTTGTTACAGCTAATGCCATAAGTGATTTAAGGTCATTCATTTTCTTCAATTCATCGTTCACTAGAATGAGCAATTGCTTTAATCTTGCATTATCATGTATAAGATGCTGCAGATTATGATCTTTTTCAAACTTGCTGAGCTGATTTATGCTGTCTTTTATGTAATTTAATGCACGTTCAAGAATCTGTTTAGATTGATATTCTGCCTTTTGTACTGGTGTGAGCTGTTTTCCAAAACCAAAAAATGCAATGATGATTTTGTTGAAAATAAGTATTTAAATTATTCGCTTTTTAGTAATACTTTAGTATCTTGAAGGTTGGTTGATTATTTTTTTTAATCCAAGTAGTA
>CAZDUE010000031.1:11925-13732 GCA_964508575.1 uncultured Methanosarcinales archaeon | reverse complement strand
TGTAATCTTTGAGAATCTTTTGAAAGAGCAAGGATTTATTCCCGGCACTTTAGTGAAGAGAATAAAAATAACGATAGAAAATAAGAAACTCGCTAAAGAAAAAGAAAGAATTCAGAATATAAAAATATTCGATGATTTTATTGAAAATGCTTTGAAAACTGAAACTCCTCAGGAACTGAATAGAAAGTTCACAGGAAGGTTAGAGCTTGAAGAATTTATAAGTTCACTGCATAACTTAAAATAACTCAAAATAACATTTTTAAAAAATTCAGAATTCTTCTAAATCATCTAACTTCTTGAGATATCCTTTTTCTTTAAGCCATTGGACTTGGATTGGCCTGTACTTGTAGAGTATGTCTCCTTTTTCATTCCCTCCAAGTTCCCACGGCTCTACAATTAGTAAATCTCCTTCTCGAACCCATAATTTTCGCTTCATTCTTCCTGGAATCCTGCAGATTCTATTTTTTCCATCTAAACAGCGAACTCTCATCCTGGAGCCACCAAGCCTTTGCTCTATCAAGCCAAATACTTCTTTTCCTTGAGGGAGTTTTACTCTGGTAATTGCTCCATTATCTTCATTCATTTCTTGATCTTGATCAACGTTTTCTTCTCTTGCCATATAACTGAACGAATTGCAAGAGCTATATAAACGTTGCTAAACTTAAAATTGAAGTTTAAAATTGAATTAAATTTAACATTCTTGTTGTCAAAGTTCATTTCACAAGAACTCATGATCAGGCAGCTCTGCCAGAGCTATCCTGAAGCCAAAATGGTTCTTCTGAACCATTTAGCATGCTTGTCTTATTTCATACAGTGCTATTGGCAGAACCGCCACACTTTTTCTACAGAGCCTAAGCAGTCCATAATTTTAAATACTTAATGAAATATCCTCAGATTTATGAAAGAAAAACAAAATAGAACTTGGGTTTGGATTCTCGGAAGTATTTTTCTAGTTATAATGTTGATGTTCATGTTCCTGAGCTCATTGACTTCAAACACCCCTAATATTACAGGAAATGTTGCAGTAATCCAGATTAACGGAGAAATTGTTTCTTCTGGCTCAGGAGGATTCTTTGATGAAGCATCTGCAAATTCTCCAGATATAATTAACCTTCTTGAAAAAGCAAGGAATGATAACTCGATAAAAGCAGTTCTTCTTGAGATTAACAGCCCAGGAGGATCTCCTGTGGGTTCTGAAGAAATTGTTAATGAAATAAAAAAAATGAGAGAGGAGAAACTTGTTGTTTCAGTAATCCTAGAATCTGGAGCTTCTGGAGCTTATTGGATTGCTTCAGCTTCTGATCACATTGTCGCAAGTCCTTTATCAATAACAGGAAGTGTTGGAGTTCTTGGTTCATATCTTGAATTCTCTGGACTCATGGAAAAGTACGGTGTTTCTTATGTTAGATTAAATTCTGGAAAATATAAAGATCTTGGCTCTCCTCTGCGTGAGTTAAGTCCTGAAGAAAAAGCAATTATGCAAAAAAAGATTGAGCTTATTCATAAAATTTTTCTCAATGATGTTGCAAAGAACAGAAATCTTACTAATTCACAGTATAATGAAATATCAACAGGAATATTTTACCTTGGATCAGAAGCCATTCAGATAAACTTAATAGATGAGCTCGGTGATAAGGATGCAGCCCTTGAATTCATATCAAGACAGATAAACCAAACTGTTGAAGAAGTACCTTACCAGACTGAGAAAGGATTTTTTGAATCTTTATCAGGAATCATTGCAGACCAATCATTTCTAGTGGGATACGGTTTTGGAAAAGCAGTAATCAGTGAAAATTCTGAAAAAATC
>CAZDUE010000031.1:9898-11915 GCA_964508575.1 uncultured Methanosarcinales archaeon | reverse complement strand
GATTAATAATTTTCAGCTATTTCTTACAGGTTATTTCTTCCAAAAATAAATCACAAGAATTATGGCTCCAATTGTTAATGCGCTATCTGCAATATTAAATACTGGCCAAAAATGAAAATCCATAAAATCAGTCACTCTTGAAAATGCAAATCTGTCAATCAAATTACCTGCAGCTCCTGCTACAACAAGACCAAAGCCAACTGAACTAATTTTGTCTGAAAGAAGATCTTTTCTCTTAACAAAAATAACCAGAACAACTAATGCTGCAACAATCATAGGGATTAAAGGAAGGTTTTTGAGCATAGAAAATGCAATTCCTGTGTTTGTTGTATAAACAATGCTGAACACTCCCAAATCAATTGGACGTGTCAAGTAATTTCTAACTAGATGTTTTGTTAATTGGTCTAAAAGAAGAACTGAAATAAACACTATCAAAAATATGAATTCAAAATTGTGGTATTTATCATTTTTGCCGGTCTCTATTTTACCAGCATTTTTTTTACCATCCTTTATTTTTCCAGTCCTTGTCATAAGATGCCCTTTCTAAGTTGCTAAGCCGTTGGTTAATTGCTTCGAGAGTTGTTCTTATTGAATCTAATTTCACTGAGATTATTTCAATCTCTTTCTGAGTATCTCTATTATCTTTAGGCATTTCATAAGGATCTTCTCTTTTTGTACTGAAAAAGTCTTGTTGTTTTTGATCTTGGGCGTATCCAGAGCCAAACTGGGTTGTTCCTACATTGCTGCCATATCCAAACGGCTGTGCTGATTGTGCAGGTTTTTGGAATTGGTTATTTTGAAATGAGCTATTCTGTGTAAATTGCGTCTGAGTTTGAAAAGGATCATTGCCAATGTTCTGGTTAAAACCTGGACTTTGGGATGAATTAAAAGGATCTTGTGCTTGATTAAATGGCTGTTGAATAAAAGGGTCTTTTGATGAAGATTGTCTGAATGGATCCGACGCAAAAGGATCTTTACCTATGTCGAAATTTCCGAAATCTGTTTCTTTTTTTCTCCAGAACATCAGTTTATCCATAAAACCCATGAGGGCACCTCTTCATAATATTTTTTAATTTCATTCTCGTTTTTAATCTCAGTTTCGTTCTTGGCAGCATTGATAATTTTTTCTTATGATCTCAATTTTCTTATTTCTAGTTTTTCAGTTCTAGTTCATTATTTCTAATTTATCATTTACGCAATCTGATTTTATTAATCTATCGCTTTCAACAAGTCTTTTAACATTCAATTTTTAATATGCAATAATTGGCTCAGCTTAGTTTCCAATAAAGTATTCTCAGCAGGAAACTTTTAACTTTGTCAACAAATCCTTGTTTTTTTTCTTCTTCAGCAAGAATTTTTTCTTCAGTCTCCTGAATTGTTTCATTCACAGTATTATTTGCTTGAATTTGAACTTTCTTTGAATAAAAAAGCTCTGTGATCACAACATTTGATGCAGTCAGATATGATAGATCACCAGAATAATTAGCGTAAGCTTTATTCAATGCAAACTTCCCTGTTCTGTTCTCAATATACGAATAGTTAAAAACAAGATCATTTCCAGGGCTTACACCTATGAATTCCCATGATTTGTCAAGATCTGTTAATTTTAAATTTCCTTGTTCATTGCCAACATTCCTTATGATTAATTTTATAGTAACATTATTTCCTGAATCCAGTTGATTAGTTTTCAATATAGATTTATTGATAATAAATGCTGGACCTAAAATCGCTCCAAATGAGAATAATTTTGAAGATGCAGAATCTGAAACATTGAATGAATATCCCGCAGAATCCTTGTAATGCATGACTGCTCCTGGAATAGATAAGGTTTTGTTATATTTTGCTCTTATTGACTCAATATCCTCAAGCCGTATTTTTTCTCCCGGCGTTAATGACTTCACAGTCCATGTTCTTTTTCCAACACTGTCAAAGTTTTGCATTACTGGAAGCTCAATAACTAAATCAGTTATCTTTTCAGCATCTGTATTTTCTATGTCATAATCAAATTTCAATATAC
>CAZDUE010000031.1:0-9888 GCA_964508575.1 uncultured Methanosarcinales archaeon | reverse complement strand
TCATTTGTTGAAAACTCAGATACTCTTCTGGCAATCTTTATATCTAATTTTTTCGGCTGTACTGTGACTGTATTTGATAAAGTGAAATTTCTTTCTTTTTTTGTGAAATTCTCATAGTAAAATGCACTCGTATTTATTGTAAAGGATTTTTTTTCTGAAAGCACAGGTGCTTTTATAGTATAAGAATAAATATTGGTTGTCTGAGAACCTTGTAAATCTAAGAGTTTATAGTTTGTGCCGATAACTTCAAAACTTTTTGGAATTTTTTCAAATACTTCTACATTTTTTGCAAGAGTCTTTTTCTTGCTTTCTATGTTAACTTCAATTACTGAAGTTTGCAGTGGTTCTAGCGTTGCCAAAGAAATTGTTCTTTTTATGTTCAAATCCCCTAATGGCTCGACTACAGCAGTTACTTTGTATTCTTTTTGAAAGCTCTCTCCAAAATCAGTACTGTAATTTATTCTTGCATTAATTGGAAAATTCGTTGCAGTGCTTACAATAGGTAAAGTGATATTTTTCAAGAATAATTCTTTTGAGCTTGTTTCTTTAATTATCGGAAAAAAGAAAGAACTTGATACATTTGTAATGTTTGTTCTTAATGTGATATTTACATTTTTAAGATCCACATGATTATGGTTTATCATGGTCATTTTGTATATTTTTGTCTGTCCTGACTGGAACTTTTCAGAATCTTTTATTGTGTTAATAAGCTGAAGATCGCTCATTTTCACAACAAGAGTTTTGCTTTTTTCTAGATTGAGAACATTCTTTGTCCCATATTTGTCAAGCTCTGCATTAACGCTTAATTTTACATCATAACTTCCTCTAGCTTCACTTTCCATAAGGGTCATTATCTCAGTTGTTGAATTAATGCCCAAGGTAATGTCTGATAAATAATATTTACCAGAAACCTGCTTAAATCCTGTATCTGTGATAACAATACCTTTTGGGACTGATAAAGTGATATTTTTTATTTTGAGATTTTCTGGAATCTTATTTTCCACAGTTATCCTTAACTTAACATTCTGTCCAGAAGTTATCTGAGTTCTATTAAATGACATATTTATTTCAATAGGATTTTTTGGCTTTATCTCAAGCTTATCTGAGAACTGCTCAACATTTTTTCGCCCATCATGAAAATTGGCTGTTCCTATGTATGTTCTAGGAGTTTCTGAATTAAAAATAATATCATAACTCATTTTTAGCCCTTGCTTGTTCGAAAAAGAAGCTTGACCGTATCTAACAGTATTTTTTTCAATCGTGCATAACGTACAAGAACTTACAACTACATTTTCAGGATACTCTTCGAGATAAGAAAAATTAACTGCTTGAAAGCTTCCAGTATTATTGATAGTGAGATTTACCCTGTATTTTAATCCCAAATACGGAGTGGTTTTTGCAGCTCTTTTTATCAGTATTTCTGGCTTAAATGGGAATGCAGTTATCTTATATTTCAATGTTTTATCCTTTATAGCGCCTGTTGTTCCATTATAGCAAACCTGAATGTTTGATATGATATTACACGAATTATTCTTTATGAAAAAATAGTCCTGTCCTGTTATGGAGTTATCTGTAGTCAATATTATTCTTGTATTTTTGTCCTCTGTAACCAGATTAAAAGGAATCTCATCAATTGTGAAGCTCTCTCCTGAAGCGTGTGCTTTATTATATAATACTTTAAGAACTGCTTCTGAATCATGGGATATTGCAAAAAAAATTAAACAAAAAAACAGTGCAAATATGATTTTTTTATTCATGTTACCTTCTCCGATTTTTCTATCTTCTCCATTTTTTCAAGTCGATTGAGAATCCTTTTGTCTTCATAAAATCACGAAAAAAAAGTTGTTCTTCTTTTTTCAAAAGAATTTCGAAATTTTCCCCCTCATCTTCATATTTGAAAACAGCGAGATTATTTTTGTTAAAAAAATAAAGCCATAAGCCATAATTAATTCCTTTTTCTCTTGGAGACATCTGGCTAAGGTTGGAAAGCAAGCCCTCATTTCTTTTGTCAATTTTTCCATAAACATAGAAAGGATCTCTTCTTATTGCAGTTCTCATAAGCTCTTCTCTTATGTCAGAATTATAGTAATATGCATAGAATCTCTCGCAAGAATTCATAAAGAATCCTGCAATTGCACTGAAAAGATTTTCATCTCGCAAACTAAGAGGAACTATAAAAGATTCGTGTTTTTTCAAATCAGATTCAGTAGCATCTTTCTGTTCAAGTGTGAATAATCCTTGTAATTCGTATAGCATAAAACCCTCTTTTTACTTTTTTTACGTTAGTTTATTCTAATTATTAAAAGTTAATTATTAAACCTTACTCTTCTTGTTTAGAAAAAAACAGATTAATGAAGCTCCCAGTCGGAGCAAGCTCAGGGGTATTTACCCAAATAGGAATAAAGAAAGAATACGAGAAAACATCCAAAAATATCTTAAAAAAATCCTGAAAAATGAACAAGATTTAGAACAAAAAGATCAAATCAAAACTGCATTAATCATTCCATGCTGTCCTGGCTTTGATGTAACAACAGCTTTTCCTTTTTCTGTCTCAATAACTGTTCCTTTTGTTATGATATTTCGTCTTACAAAATGCCTATTAGCAGGATTCTCGACAATTTTTAAAATCTTGACTTTTGACTGAGTTTTGCTTTTTTTATCAACAAGATTTACAGTTTCTGAGTGTAAAACTCTTGTTTTTTCATTTCCACCTATAACTCGAACTGTTTTTCTTGATTCTTTTCCCAGCTTTGTTAGTGTAGGAATTCCTGCTCTTGAATGCTTTCTATTAGTCTGAAGAGCTCTCAGTCTTCCGCCTGAAGGTTTTCTTCTTGATCTTCTGTTTTGTAATGCCATGCAATGAGAAAAAAATAAGCCATATATAAAGATATCGCTGACGGATTATGCAATTCGTAATCTTGAGGACGCAGAAAAGCATTATATAATACCACATTATTGTGTTTCATATGCTCGCAATGATTATTCCGGGAAATGGAAATGCTGAAATGTCAGAGATATGGTATCCTTATGCTAAGAAAGAACTGGAGAGGTTAGGAATTAAAGTAATTGCAAAAGAAATGCCTGATCCTGATATTGCTCGCGAGAAGTATTGGATTCCTTTTATCGAAAAACAGATAAGAGAAAATCAAAAAAATAATGAAGAAATAATCCTCATAGGTCATTCTTCTGGAGCTGTTGCTATTCTGAGATATTTGGAAAAACATGAAGTGACTGGCGCATTATTAATTGGTGCATGCTACACTGATCTAAACGATTCCAAAGAAAAAGAATCAGGATACTATGACAGACCTTGGAAATGGGAGAAGATAATGCAAAATGCTGATTTCATAACAGTATTTGCATCAACAGATGATGATTTCATTCCGATATCTGAAGCAAGATATATAAAAGATAAAATAAGCGCAGAATATTATGAGTTTAATGACCGCGGACATTTCATGGACGAAGAATTTCCAGAGCTTTTAGAAGTTGTCAAAAGAAAACTCAAGATGTGAACTCAATTTTTATGCTTAAAAATTTGAAAAATCTTTTCAGAAACATTTATATAATAATGCCAATTTCACAGTCGTAAATACTTAAAGATTGAAAATCATGAATTTTCAAAGGGGGATAAAATGGAAGCTTCAAGACCTTTAGATGCATTGAACAGAGCAAGAGATAAACGAGTAGTTGTAGATTTAAAAAATGGAAAACAGTATGTTGGTGCACTAAAAGCATTTGATATTCACATTAACATTGTTCTTGATAATGCTGAAGAAATGGTTGATGGAAAAGTAACCAAAAAGATAGGCACTGCATTCATAAGAGGAGATACAATCATATTAATATCTCCGGCACAATAAAAAGTAAATTACAAATTTAAAAGGTGATTATTCTTGACAAAAGGAACAGCTTCTATGGGAAAGAGGTCAAAAGGAAAGTCTCATATACGATGTAGAAGATGCGGAAAGCACACTTATCATCCTCAGAAGAAAAGATGTAGTTCTTGCCGTTATGGTCAGAGTTCTAAAGTTAGAAGCTATAATTGGAAAAAAGAAAGGAAGAGATAGTTTTTTCTAATTTTTCATTTACTGTTCAAACAAAATTCTAAATAGATATGTTTTTATAATATTGATAAATTCGAGAAGATTGAAATACTCATGCGGAGGTGCGAGCAACTAACGTTGCTGAACCGTCCGCACTCGCCAATACTCATGCGGAGGTGCTGTCGCCTAATCGGCTCGGAACCTCCACACTCGTTGATACTCATGCGGAGGTGCCGGAGTGGCCAAACGGGACAGGCTTAGGGGAGTCGATTTTGATTCAAAGAAACCTGTTGCTTAGTGCTACGCAGGTTCGAATCCTGTCCTCCGCATTTTTTTATCATCAAATTACAAAAAACTAAAATGGAACCAATAAAAGATTTGAAAATTCTTCTGAAATCCATGAATCCAGCCATTATGGCTGGACAATTTGTTTTTTGCAGTGTTTCTGATGATTTAATAAGAAAAATGAAAGTCAGTCCCTTATTAATATTCAGAGAGCATGAAGGAATCACGATAATTGTTGAGAAGAATGTTGCTGATGAGTATTATCTTTCTTATGAAAATGTTTGGGCAATGATTACTTTGACTGTTCATTCTGATCTTAATGCTGTTGGATTTTTATCTGCGATCACAAGTAAACTTGCTGAGCACAAGATCAGTGTTAATGCAGTTTCCGCTTTTTATCACGATCATATTTTTGTCCCTTCTGAAAGAAAAGATGAATGCTTGCAGCTGTTGAATCAAATTTCTGAAGATTTATGATCATTATTTAGTAGTTACTGAAGAAAATTTTATATATCTGGGGTAAGTCGAAAATAAAATGCACTGTGGAATTGTAGATAAGTACAACTTACTTGAAGTAGTTGGAAGATCTGATAAGGCAAGAATATATAGAAGTATTGATATTGATTCAGGTTTAGAAGTAGCAATAAAAGTATCTCTCGCTTCAAGGGATGAATCTCAAAGAGCTGACGCTATAGATGACTGGAGAAATGAAGGAGGATTGATAGGAAGGATAAACCATGAAAGCATTGCAAAGACACATGATGCTTTTGTTATGAAAAAAGAAAAACCAACAGATACTTCTTTAAAAATTCAATTACAGAATAAAAGAGTGCCTGTTCATTCTATCGATATAAAGATAGAACCAGGAGATACAATGTATCTTGTTCGTGATTTCATAGATGGTTCAAAACTAGATGATTATATGGCTCAACATAGAGAAAAAGAACCAAAATTTGAAATACATGCGTTAGATTTAATGATGCAAATCTGTGGTGCAATAAGTTATTGTCATACTCATAATATTTATCACAATGATCTAAAACCAAAAAATATACTGGTAACAAGTCAAAGAAAAATTAAAATAATTGACTTTGGACTCTCGAAATATCCTAAAAGCAATGAATCAGATGGCATCAAACGAGGAAGTCCTCCTTATGCACCTCCTGAAAGTTATCAAGATAATTCTGAGTTAACTCCTGCTTCAGAAGTTTATTCTCTTGGAGTTGTTTTTTATCATATGCTGACAGGAAAAGATATGCCGTCTGCTGATGAAAGAATGGAACATAAAGGGAAATTCCAATCAGAACTTGATGAACTCGAAAATAGATGCAATTGGTCTAAAGAGCTGTGGAATATAATCAGGAAAGCAACACAAATAAAACCTGAAGATAGATACTCTGGTGTTGATTCAATGAAAGAAACATTAGAAAGACTTAAAGCCAAAGAGTATAGACCATTGTCTGGATTAGAAAAAAAAGTTGGTTCAATTTTAAAAAGTGCATTCACAGCAATTTCGCAGCTGTATTACGGACAAAGCTAAAATATTATATATTAACTAATTGTTCAGAACTATATGACCTTAAAATCAAAGCTGTTCCTTACTATTGGCTTAACACTATTTTTAATCTTAACTTCTTGCACTGATAATACTATTACTCGAATAATAAACAACAAGCAATACTCTTTCCAGGATAATAAAGTAGTCCAGTTAACTCAGGATTCTGATAATATCACTATTTATGGAATGATGTCAGACACTCATGGACAGGTTGAGAAGTCAAGATACTTTGCTAAACTAATGAAAGAAAAAGGAGCTGAAGGCATCATAGTGGCAGGAGATATTCCTCTTGATGAACAGTTAAGGTATGGCAAAAAAGACAGTATTAAAGATGAAAAAGAGATCATAGAAGTTCTCAGTGCAATAGCTGATTCAGGACTTCCAGTTTTAGTAATCCCAGGAAATCATGAAAGTCAAGAAGAATATTATTCAGCTATGAATAAACTGTCTTTGAAGTATAATAATATCATAGACATGACAAAATACAGAGTTCTTGAAACAAAGGATTGTAGTTTTGTAAGTATCCCTGGATATACTGATAAGAGATTTATTGATCAAGATGGATTCTTTGCAAGTTCCAATATAATAATAGGTAGTGAAAGTTTAATTAAGAATCTTAAGAGCCCTGTAGTTCTTATAACTCATGGACCTCCTAAAACTCAAGTTCCAGGACCTGGAACCATATATGATGGCCAAAACAAGTTAGAAGACGTAGGATCTGAAGAGTTAAAAGAATTACAGCTAAGTTATAATATCACTCTTGTAGTTTCAGGGCACATTCATGAAGCAGGAGGACTCGCTAGAAGTATTACTGGAGATTCAGTACCTCCAAACAAGTTTGCTTCTCAATATAACATTAATTTTGGAACTCTTGAAGAATGGACTTACTTGGATAATATCACTAGAAAAGGAAGAGCAGGACTCATAATAATAGAACAAAATAAGGCAAAATATCAGATTTTAGAACTAAATCATATAATTTAACTCCCGATTCAGGATTTTCTATTTTAAAGTAGCACTGGCTTAAAAATGATTAAAATAAGGTTTTTAGATACTTGAAGATGAAAAAACGCATTCAAGCCAGAAATTTGTTTGCGAAATGCTTATAAATACAACTTCCATAAACTAGAAAGGAACAATTCATAGTGCTCTTTTGAGCATTAAGTTCAATTGCCACATGGCTAAGAAATGACCGCAAGGTTTATATACTAAGTCCTGTTTTTTGTGGTAATATCCCTGAGAATAGCAGACTTGAGCCCGTTAGGCTCCTTGTCTAAAAAGAAAAGGGGAGATAGATAAAAAGTATATGCACACGAAACCAAGGAGGTGTTTGCATAATGAGAATAAAAAAGTTTATTAGAAAGATGGCAGCACTAGGAGCTGGAGCAAGTATGGTTGGAGCAACAATCATGGGAGCTGTAGCAGCTGCTGACCTAAACGACTGGCCAAGCCCATTCTTAACAAAAGAAAAGAAGCTTGACGCTTTCTTCGTATTCGGAGACAACGCAGCAGCTTCTGATGTAGCTGGAGCAGTAGACTTAGCAACAGCATTACAAGCATCAGCAGTTGTTGAAAAGAAATTAGACCTTCCTTCAAATGGAGGAGTATCTGCATCAGGTGGAGATTCTCACTTAGTAGGAGATGGATCTGATAACTTAGAGATTAACGAGCAGCTATCAAGTGTTGAACAAACATTGACTGACGCTGATTTACCAACCTTATTGAAAAGCGGAACACTTTCCAATTCAAAAGGAAGCACAAAGTACAACCAGTACTTGAGATTCTTTGGACCTGGAAACAAAACTGGCGCTTCTGCTGATAGGAACGGTACAATAGTTTATAGACAAAATGATGACGACCATGTAGCAGATTACTTATACTTCAAGGACGGAGACGGTATCTTTGAGTGGGAAATCGAGTTTACTGAAACTCTAGAATCTGACATTGACTCAAATAAAGACTTAGATGACATTGAAGATATGGATCTTCCAATCTTAGGAGTTCCTTTCTCAGTTGTAACATCTGATGTAAAAGGAAATGTGATTGAACTAGAATTAATGGGCGGATCAGCTGCAGGAGTTCTAGGACACGGAGAGACAGCAAGCTACGAACTAAATGGAAAGACATACACCATAACTCCACAGATCTTCAGTTCAACATCTGAAGTAATCTTTTCAGGAGACATTGATGGTACAAGCTTTACCACAAAGACATTGAAAGATGGAGAAACACTCACTCTTTCTGATGGAACAACTTTGGGAGTATCTGACTTGTTAACTTCAAGCAAGGAAACAGTAGCTGATACAGTAAAGTTCTTCTTAGGAGCTGGAAAGGTTAAGCTAAAGGACAATGCATACAACGTGACAAGCTGGGCTGCAGGATCAAGCAGTGTTGAAATCAATGAAGAAAACATTGAAGACGGAAGAGTTAATATTGTAGCATCCAACATCTCAGGCGGAATAGCTCTTTCATCAGTCAGATACAGACTATTATCTGACGCTAAGAGAGGAGATGCATATGTTCCAGCTGGTGGAAAAGTAAGAGATATCTTAGACGAACCACAAGGATTACTGCATGAAAAATGGGACATTACCTACAAAGGATTAACTGACCCTGGAAAGAGCACTGTTAAGTTTGACTCATCTGGAGACGATGCTTACACCTTAAGCTTCGAAAACAGAGAAGGAAAGACTTACAAAGTAGATTTCCTAGACAACAGTTCTGTACTTAAGTACGGAGACGATGATGATGACCTTGAGTTTATTGAGGCTGGAAGCTTAGCAGGAAGACAAAACTACACTGTTTCAAGAAATGACTTCTTTGTATTGACAGACCAAAACAATGAAAAAGGATTCACAAGAATCTACAAGTACGACTCTATTGATACAAGCAACAAGCTAGTTACTTTTAGTGACCTATCAGGCGGATCTGTTGATAGATCTTACACAGGAACACCTGTGAACAGCACATCTGCTGCAAACGGAGAACTTATTGTCTCTGGAAAGGCATTTAAGTTCTATGTTGCAGGAGCACCAGATTACAACTTAAGTTTGGATCTAAATGGCGACGGAACTGTTAATGGTGGAGAAGCAAATGTTGTTGTTAAAGGCGGAGGAGTTCTTGATTTAGGAGCATACAGCCCTCTAAACGGAACCAAAGCTGCTAAATCTAACGCAATACTCCAGATTAACAAGACAAACACCTTGAACAGAGTAGATGTTAAATTGAGTACTCTAAGCTCTGAATTCGATGAAAGCCCTGCTAACAATGAAATAGCACACATTGAATTCCAAAGTACTGCTATTGCAGGAAATAAAGAGATGGATGCAAATTTAGTAAACTACTCTAGATCAGGCGGAGCTGGAACTGAAGCAAATAAGCTACTCAGAACTCCTTTCAAGATAAGAGAGAAGGAAGGAAGCAGTAACACTAGATGGACTTTAACTGACTATGGTGTTACCATAAGAGAAGAAGATCCAACTAGTGACCCTGGAACTGTTGAAATTAGCTACCCTCTAAAGCAGAGATACGCACAAGTATTTGTTGTTGGTGAAGGAGTAAGCTTTGCATCAGGTGGATCAAGCAGTGTTATGACACAGGAAGTCCAAAAGATTCAAGTTGGAGCAGCAAAATTAGCGTCTGAAAGAAAGGATAGCGCAGCTCAGAACTTAATCGTAGTAGGAGGACCATGTGCTAACGCAGTTGCTTCCAAGTTAATGGGCAGTCCAGCTAACTGTGCAGCAGGCTTTGAAGAAGGTAAAGCAATAGTTAAACTTTACGACACTGGTGCTGGAAATGTAGCATTACTTGTTGCTGGTTACAGTGCTCTTGATTAAAGAAGAGCATCTAAAGCTGTAGCACAAGGAAAGCTATCAGGACTTGCTAATGGTGTATCTGAAGCTACTGTTACCACAGTAACAGACACTCCAACAGTAACTGTTGTTGCTTAAGAATAGGCAATAAATTTTTTATTTTTTCTTCTTTTTTTCTTTAAAAACA
>CAZDUE010000030.1:9635-14340 GCA_964508575.1 uncultured Methanosarcinales archaeon | reverse complement strand
ATCCACATTTTTAATACATACATCCATATTATAAGTTATACTTGTTATACTATTTAAACTTTTCTAAATTATGGCTCGTTTGCAAGTTAAGATTATAAGTGGGTTTTTCCCCACTTCATTTTATGATGAGTAAAATGAGGGGGTGGGGAGAGACCCACAATGGTAACGTATGTTATAGACCTTAAAAAGTTAATGAAAAAAACGGCAAAGTTTTTGAGAAATTCTGACGTGCCTTTGCATTTTAGCAAGAGTAAAAATGAGATGTATGAAAATATTCAGAAAGCTAATCCACGCTGGACAGATGAACAAATCAGGGCAGAAGCATTTATTTACATTTTTCCACCTTCTTGGGATTTGCAGACTCCACCACCTCACAGTACAGGAGCTGCTCTGGATCTTACGTTAGCTGATTCATATGGAAAAGATTTAGACATGGAAAGTGATTATGGAGATTTTGAAACTCCTTTAGTTTATACAAATGCAGAGGGTTTAACAGATCTTCAAAGACAGAATAGAATTTTGTTAATAACTTCCATGGCAAATCAAGGATTTATGAGTTATCCAGGAGAGTGGTGGCATTTTTCTCTTTTTGACAGAGAATGGGCTGCTTATCTGGGTCTTAAAGTTGCTCTTTATACAAGAATGAATGATCCTTATTCTTAATATTTTTATTTTTTATTATTAGAATCTACTATGCCCAACTAAATCTCCTAGGTTAGATCTAATTGCTTCAACAAGTTTAGGATTATATTTTTTCCAAGGCATGTTCATATCATGAAATTTTCCTGGCTGATTAAATAATCTGTACGTTTCAATATTAACAGGCATCTCTAGTATTTCACGTATCGAGTCTCTGTCTCTTAGCAAATTTTCAAGGGCTTTGTTTATTTCAACTCTTTGTTTCTCATGTAGTGGATCAATTTCCTGCAATACCAATGTTGCATCTCTCTGACCATATTCTGCGTATACAGCAACGCTCGAGTATCTGGCACCAATAGCTTCGCAGACTGCTCTTGATAATGCAAAAGCATAAGAAATTAAAGTACTGCTAGCTTTGTACAAGCATTTTCCCCATACTCTGTCTGTTCCTATTCCATGAAGCCCTCCTGTTATTATCGCATCATCTTTTGCTTTTGAAACTCCTGAATCTGCTGCTAAGAAGTATTTTGAAAAATCTCCTCCTGCATTGACTAGAACAGATGGATTTACTCCTGTTATTTTTCTGACATGATGGGCTATAGCTTCTTTATCAATTTCTTCTCCATGTGCTATTGATAAATAAACTCTTTCAACTTCATAACCCCTTTCAGAATGTCTTAAAGTAATATGAACTTTTCCATCAGGTCTAATGTCTCTGAAATCATTAACTCTATTATGAATTTCCCTATCAATTAATTGTGCCAATCTTAAAGATGCAAATGTTCCATCAATTCCAAAAGGTGGTGCAATGTAATGTCCATAAACAACGCACGAGTCTGCAAATTTATTCTCGCGAGAAGTTCCATTCAGATGTATTGACTGATTGGTTGTTCCCCTCCTTGAAACATGAATTTCGTCAAAATCCATTCCTTTCTCATATCCTGCATTTTCAAGAAGATGTTTTATCTCTATTTTGGCAACGTCCTCAAGATCCAAAAAAACAGTTCTTGGAAGATTAATCTGTCCTGAAATGTTAAAATTAAATTTCTTGATAGTTTCTTCAATTCCACATGAGGAATATGATGCTTGAACATTAACATCTGCCCTGAATTCCTCAAGATTTTTTCCTTCTCTGTCAATCATATCTGCTAAAGATCTTACAAACGCTGCTGATAGATAAGAGCAAAAAATATCAGGATGTGCTGGCTGAAATTCAACTTCTGCAATTTCCAAATGTCCTGGTGCGAATATCAGAGCCATGAACAAATTCAAAGGAGATTTAGTATTTAATAATTTTTGACAGAATTATTCTTATTGGAATAATACTCTTTAAGCCGCATATTTACCATATGCTGAAAACAGAGCACTTGATACAGCAGTTCTTTCTGTATCTATTTTATCAGCAATTCTGGCAGCATGACGTAAGCTTATTACATACCCCTCTTGAATATTTCTCGCAAGGTCTCTCACTGTCTTCTTGTCTGTCAAACCAAGTCTTAAAGCATCTTTTTGAATTTGCAAATTCTTATAATCTCTCATAAAATTATCTTTCTCTTGCTCGGTCATTGCAGCATAGCAGAATCTTTTTAAGAGTCCTTCAGATTTTGCTTCCTTTGCTGCTTCAATGTTGCTTAAGTATACAAGAGGATTTGATCTTTCATCATGCATTATTATTCTTCCAGAATTATAAAGTCCTGCCCATTCTTTGATGTTATCTTCATGCTGTTCTTCATTTGGACGATTATTTTCTTGTGAAGAATCATAAGAAACATGAGCAGAATCCATTACAGAACTCTCCAAAGATGCATTTATTTGAGAAGCTGATTGAGACGCAGAATTACTTTTAATATGAAGAGGAAATACATCTGTTACATCTACTTCATTATAAGTTCTTACTTTAGTTGACGAATTTTTTGGATCATATCTGACAACACACGTTGATATTTTCCAGTTATTTAGCATCAAATCATGAATATTAATATGCTTAGAAAGTTCTGTTGGTGATTTTCCTCTATAAATAGGAAGCACAGTGGCTGTTCTTCCTTGTTTCCAGTTGGTTCCGTATGGTTTTTGTATTTTATCAATCTCTTGCTTGACATTTGCATCATCTGTCTTTAGAATGTTTTCAAGAGAGCCCATTATTATTAGGTGTGATTCAACTCTTAGAATTCCTTTTGCATCCTTTACAACAGGCCATTTGCTATAGTCAATAGAAGTCGATGAAGAACTATGATTAGATGGAGAAGTGGATGAAGAAGCAGACGGAGCAGGAGAAGAAAAAGGCAGATTGGAAGCTGGCATAGTAGGAGTTTTTTCTTCTACTTTTTGTGATGGGGTCATAGAATGCTCTGGGCTTGATACTGCAGGAGTTGGCTTTGCTCTGAAATTTGCCAGATTTGGATAATGTCTTATATATTCGACTGTCGCAATTGTTAACGTAGCACTAGCTAATAGTGCTAAAAGAGCTTTTTTTCCAAAAGAAGGTTTTGACGTGGGCGGAAGTGGAGTATTCAAAATTTGTTTTGCTCTTGCTAAAGGGTCCATTCTACTCATTCCTCATGGTCCTTAGCTTTTCCTGGAGCTCGGTCATAGAGTCATTTGCTTGGATTAATCCTGACACTCCTCCTATTTTTTTCAGACCATCAACTATTTTGGGCATATCAGTTGATGCTTTTTTAAACAAGTCTTGCGAGACTTGATCAAGCGCCGCAACTAATGTTTCATAACTGTGCATATCCATCTCAAACCGTGCAGAGCCAAGCCAAGGTTTTACTTCTCTAGCATTTTTTAAAAGTCTCGCAACATCTAATAATATAATGCCATACTGACCTAAATTCGCAACCAATCCTGCACTTTTTGCTGCGTAATACAGTCTGCTTACCTCTAGCATGCCTGCCTCAGTTCTGTAATCATCAGATTGTTTTTGCAAACCTTGTTTTTCTGTTTCCAAAACGTCATTTAACCTAGCTGATTCAGCAACCTTTTCTTCAAGCCCGATTACTTGATTTTGCAATTCAAGATTTCGAGATTCCAATGCCTCAACATTCTTTTTCAAACTCCCTTTTTCAACAGTTAATTTGAATACTTGACTAAAATTCGAGTCAGATTCTAAATTAGATCTAATTATTGATTTATATTTTAAAGATTCTCTAAGTATTAATTCAGCATCATCAAGTATTCTTACTAATTCTTTTAGCCAATCGTAATGTTCTATAAGTGCACTATAACTTAAATTAAAATCCTTAGAAAAAGTGTTTAATGAGATGTTTCTTGTGAATTCTGGAGGAGGAGAACTTGTTACATCCGCACCAACATATACATCCTCACCAACATATAGCTCATTGCCTTCTGCTTTTGCATATGTCTGCAAGGCATCAAGCGATAAATCAAAAGACAAATCAAAAGGCAATCCTGAAACTTGTTCTGCAAGTTCCAGCTTCAGACTCTCAAATAGATTTAATTTTTCCTGTAAACCATTTTGGTAATCTTTAACTTCTGCATGCAATTTGTTATAATCTCTTACAGAAGCATATGATACTCTATCTGTTCTGAGCTTTAACGCAATCTCCTCTGTTATTTCATCATGCTCTTGTGCAGTAGAATATATAATCTCCTCGTTTATCTCAGTTGTATTACAACTTGATTGGGCAGTAACATGCATACAATAGATCTCTGGTCTTTCTCCTGATGATCCTGATGAATAAGCCTGTAAAATAGCAGCTGTAAGATTGTATCTTTGATCCCCTTCAAGATCCTGATTTAAGTCAGTTAGCCACTCACTGCATAATTCAGCTAATCCCTTAGATGCTTCCGAATCTGAGTTTTTTGGAAAATTTATTTGTTGTTTATTAAGTTTAAGTTGGATATGGTCTGGATCTGGAGATGAAGACGAGCTAAATTTTATTCCACGTCTATACGCAGAACCTGAATTGATCTTTAATAAAGAATATTCCAGTTCTCCTTCTTTAAGTTCTTCCAAAGGAAGTGAATCTTTTCCGAGTTCAAAATCATGGTCTATTGGTTCAATGTTATCAACATTATTCATTCTCAATCCCTCCAAAATATT
>CAZDUE010000030.1:0-9625 GCA_964508575.1 uncultured Methanosarcinales archaeon | reverse complement strand
CAGTTATAGTATTTTTAAACATATACGATTTTTAAACAACTTTAACTGAGTAAGCTTGCCCAATATTTAAGCTTTTCTGAGTTAACTATTATAAAGTGCTAAAAGAGTGCTTGTTTTTTGTAAGATTTGGTAAATTAAGATAAAAAAAAATATTTAAAAAATTAACAATAAGATCATCTATAAGATTTCTGAGTCTTTGATCTTGCTTTTCCATGAGAATTCGGCTTTCTTGGCTCTTTTCTTCTTACATCTGAAATCAATAATTGTCTGTCATAATTCAAGAGAATTTCTTTAAGGTCAGGAAATTGCTGGACTAATGCTTTTCCTATGGCTACTCTAGCAGCATCTGATTGCCCTATGAATCCGCCGCCTCTTACAGTTACATCAATATCTACTTTTTTAATTGCATCTCCTGCAAGTATTAATGGCTCTTTTAATTTCAATCTTGCAAGTCTTGGCTCTACTAAATCTACAGGAATTCTGTTAAATGTCACTTTTCCTGTTCCTGATTTTAGCACAGCTCTTGCAATTGCTGATTTTCTTTTTCCTGAAGTTTGAAGCATTTTGTTCACCGGTTCAATTTTAATTTGTTTTTATTTAATATTCATCAAGATTAGTTTTTTAAACTAAATTCTTTGCACACTCTTTCTAAAGTTATGTACGAGCATTCAAGTCTTTTAGCATCTGCTTGTGGAATTTTCGCATAATTATTTGAGATTCCTTCTGGTAATCCTTTATAACAAGTAACTCTGGCAAAAGCATCTTTTCCTTTTGCTTGATGATAAGGAATCATTCCTCTTATTGTTCTTCTCACAATCATTTCGGGCTTTCTTGGAAAATAAGGTCCTTTCATTGGGCTTCCTCTTGCTTTTTCTCTCAAGTAGCTTTCAATGACTACTCGCTTGTTTCCTGAGATGACTACTTTTTCTGAGTTTACAACAACTATCTTGTTTCCAAGCATTGCCTGCTTTGCTGCAAATGTAGCCATTCTTCCTAAAATTTTGTTTGAAGCATCTATTATTATTTCAGTCATGTTTATCACTTAAGCCATTATTTTTACATCTTTTCCTTTAGGATTCTGATTGTAGAGTTGAGATATTGTTATCGCTTTACCGCCTGCTTTTTCAATTTTCTCGCGGGCATCTTGTGAAAAGTTGAATGCTGCAACAGTTAATTTTTTTTCTAAAAGTCCTGAAGCTAACACTTTTCCAGGAATAAGAACGATATCATTATTATTGCTGTATCTGTTCAAGCTTGAAAGATTCACTATCTTTCTTAATCTTGTTGGCTTTTCAAGATCATCAGCTATTCTTTTCCAAATTCCTACTTTTTCTTCGATTGACTTCTTTTTCAGTTCCGAAGTCAAGGCGACCAAGTTATGGTTTGTTTTTCTTATTTTTTTCATACGAATCATCTTTTGATTTTGATATTTTTGATTATTAACTGCGGAGGACAGGGTTCGAACCTGCGCAAGCACTAAGCTACTACCATTTTGCTCCTCAATGGATCCTCAAGGTAGCCCGTTTGACCACTCCGGCACCTCCGCATGAAATGCGGACGGTTCAGCGAATTTATTTCGCTCGCACCTCCGCGTTGAGTATCAACGAAACGCGGATGGTTCAGCAACAACAGTTGCTCGCACCTCCGCAACGCGAGTTTCAACGAGTGTTCGGAGGTCCTGAACATCAGTGAGAGCACCTCCGCACGATCTTTAAGGAAAATGAATCGGAGAGTTTTTTATCAATCTTTTAATCCTTTTATCTTTTCTGCAAAATCATCTAACTGATTATCAAGTTCATCCATTGCAGCAGATAGTATTTCTTTGCATTTTAATTGCCCGAATGATTCTAGGTAAACAATAAACTCGTTTTCCTCATGTGCTAGTGAGTATGATCCTTCTGGAAATTGTTCAAGCACTGCTTCAATCTTGTTATGCTCTACAAAAGTATCTTTTTTAAGTGCAACTTTACTTCCTTTTAATTCTAGGAAGTCGCATTTTTGCAGCACTTCTTTTATTTTCTGAGGATTTTTTACTTCAATTGTTGGAACTTGATAGTACACTAATAATCCCGGAGTCCATTTTGAATGTTGTTTTCCTTTTCCCAGGCAAGCAGTAGCTTCAAACTGCAGTTGTTGTCCTTCTAGTAATTTAACTATTGGTATTTGATCAAATGCCGGAACTATTTTTGGATCTGCAGACTTTAGCTTTGAGCTGTATACAGTTCCTACTTTTGAATCTGAAAGTTTTAGTTTTACTTGACATCTTGCACAGCCCGCTCCTTCACATTTGCATTCTGAAGGAATTGTGTAAGATTTCAAATCAGTAGTTAAAGGTATCAAGCCGAGTCTGTGAGCAATCATTTGATCATATAATGTGGAGCTATTTTTTCTGAACTCCACTTCAGAAATTGCCATTGTCGGAACTTCTTCGATTATCAATCTTCTGAGTGCATTCATGAAATATTTATCTACATCTGAGCATGAAAAGGCCAAGGTGTTTTCTGATTTTTCTAGTATTTCAAGTTTCATTTTTACCTCAATAATAATTATGATAATTATATAGTTTATACTCTTCTTCCTCTTTTTCCGCCTTTCTTTCTGCATCCGTCATGAGGAATTGGAGTTACATCTTCTATTATTCCAATTCTTAGTCCCATTCTTGATAATGCTCTTATAGCTGCCTGAGCTCCTGGTCCTGGATTATTTGGTCCATTATGGCCCCCAGGTGCTTTTATTCTTACATGGATTCCTGATATTCCTTTATCTTTCGCATCTTGAGCTGCTTTTTTTGCAGCAGCCATTGCAGCTGTGGGAGATGATTCCATTCTGTCTGCTTTAACCATCATTCCTCCTGATGCCTTTGATATTGTCTCAGTTCCTGTAATATCAGTAATATGAATTATCGTATTATTGTACGAAGAGTATATATGCGCAATTCCCCATCTTAATCGATCACTCATTGTTCTACCTCTTTAGCAGATTTTACTTCTGCTGCATTTCCTACAGTAGTTCCTGCTCTTTCTGGATGTTCTGAATTTGAAAAGTTTGAGTTTCCTGCAAATGATATTTGATTTTCTTCATTTGCAGATACAAAATAACTTGGAGAAGTTATGTTCTTTCCCCCAACATTAACGTGATTATGCACTATCATTTGTCTTGCCTGGCTGATTGTACGAGCAAGTCCTTTCTTGACAAGTAATGTCTGTAATCTTCGTTCAAGAAGGTGATTTAATTTCAATCCTAAAACTTCATCAAGTCCTTGATCAGCTGTTATCAGCGAAAGCCGTTGAAGCTTCTTCAACAAAGCAGCTTTCTCTTTTTCACCTTGTTTTGTATTATCTGCAAGAAGTTTTTTAGCTTGTTTTGTTATTGATCTTAATAATGAATTTGCTTTCCATATCTCTGTCTTGTTCTTTAATCCATAAGTTTTCAATATTTTTTTCTCTTCTTCAATCCTTGCTTTCTGCCAAAGATGTCTTGGTCCTCTGTATTTCTTTTTTAATCGTCTGGAATCTCCCATTGTTTATGCCTCATGAATTCTAAAGTTTTTAATTTTATTTTTAATAATCATATTTTTTAAAGGATTATTTCTTAGCTGCTTCTGCTGGTTTTTTCTGAGCAGCTTGAGCTTTTCTTGTCACTCCCATTACTTTTCCTTTGTTTCTTCTGAAGTTTGATCTTGTTCTTTGTCCTCTTACTGGAAGACCAAACGCATGCCTGTAACCTTTGTAAGATTTTATTTTCTTCATTAATTTAACATCAGTCTCGGCAGCCCATGTCAGATCTGCCGCAAGTAAGTGCTTATCTTCTCCAGTCTCTAGATCTTTTCTTCTGTTAAGCATCCACTTAGGAGCATTATAATTATGAACATTTGTAAGAACATTATTTAATTTTTCAACTTCTTTATCTTCTAAATCTCCTGTTTTCTTTGTTCTTTCAACTCCTGCAAACCCGCAGACCATGTTAGAGAATGAAAACCCAACACCTTTTATTTTTGTAAGTGCCTTCTGCACTGGCTTGTTGCCATCTAAATCAGTATTTGCTACTCGTACAATGTGCCTGAATTCTTGTGCCATTTATTCTTTCACCGTTAGTTTGATTTGTATAGCCTAGAAGTCACTCAATCTTTAAAGATCTTGCAACCCTATTCTTCGCCAACATCTGATTGTCGACTCGGGCTAGTCTGAATAAATCAAGAAAATCCAAGTGGTTTATAAAGCTTTCTGGGAGTTTTTTGCCGTCGATGTTACTAAATTCACTGACTCATTATTATCTTGTCAGATATTGTTGGCTTTATCGCAAGTACCTGTGCTATTATAAAGACTGCAATGCTCAAGTTTATCGAATAGAACGATAATAGTATTGCAACAATATAAAAAAGTCCAGCAGCGATTATTCTTCTCTCAATAAGCTGGACAATATGATGACTTAATTGTGCAGAAACAAGTCTATGTCCTTTAGTAGCGTAGCTCCATTGTAAGTTCAATAATGCTCCACAGATGATCAGATTTATTCCATATATCAGGACAGCAACTTGTTGATCAGCATATAATCCTAGAAGAGTTGTTGAAAATGGGATTAATGATATGAACATTAAAAAGAAAATGTTAATCCATAGGAAAGTCCTGTCTGAATGTTTTATCCAATAAAACTGGTTATGATGCCCCACCCAGAATGTTCCTAAGACTACAAAACTTAAGAAATATGTTACAAATTGAGGTGTTAGATGTATTAACGCTTCCTTAAGCCCTGTCTGCGATAAATTAGCTGGAACTACAAAGGCCAACACTAGAAGAGTCATTGCTATCGAAAACACTCCATCGCTCAATGCCTCAATTCTTGCAGTAGTTAGACCAGAACTTTGATTTAACTGTGCATCATCATGTCTGAAATTATCATGGTGTTTTTCTTGAGGGATACTTTTATGAATATCTCCACGTATTTCATAGTCGTGTGATTTTTGTTTGATTTTTTTAGGGTTCATTTTTGATTTTTTTATTTTAAATTAAAAGTTTAAGGTTTTTTATGTTTTGAAAGTGTTTTTTATTGAATGTTGCTAAATCATAGTATTTGGATATGCAAATAGCTGCTATAAATATATCTCGTACTTCCATCAATCTGCCTGTTCTTTTTAATTCCTTGTGCAAAAAGCTTGCTTCTCTTGCAGATTCTTCATCAAACTCAATTATTTGTACTTTACTCGCAAAATATTCAATTTGATCAAGATTATATTTTCTTAAGGATAACTCAAAAAATGTTACGGACGTTATGCAAAGATCGTATCCCTCAAGTTTATCAATCATTTCGTGAGTTTTTTTATCTCCTTTAAGAAGAGATATCACAACATCTGTGTCTACACATATTTTTTTGACCAATTTTTCCATCCTCTCTTAAGATCTTTTTCTATCTCTTTGGTTTCTTTATCAAAAGATTTTGTATCTTTTATAATGCCAAAGCAATCCTCCAAAATTCCCTTATTTTTTGCTCTTTTAGAATCCATCAAATTTTTGATCACTTCAGTAAAACTTTTCTCTCCTTTAATCTTGCTTAATTCTTCATACAACTCATTTGAGATCATTAATGTCTTTGCCATAAGAGATACATATGAATATACATATATATAAAGTTAACGAAATTTTGATGTATTTTATTGGGCTGAACATCAGAACAAAAGGCACAGAGCCAAAATAATTTACTCTTCCACTAAGCCCTGAAGTGCATTATAAGCGCGGACAGCATCTTTATTGCTTACAATATAAATAAGCTCGCGCATTGTTGAAATATTTTCAAATACATTTACATTCTCCCATGATAGTTTACGAGTCACTTTTGCAAGTATTCCAGGAGTATAGAGAAAGTCTTTAGAGAAACTCATTGATAATGCCACTAGATTTCTTTCAACATTGAAAAGCTTTTCTCCTTTTAATATTTTAAGAAGTTTATCAAGATGCTTGTCGCTTATTACTATTGTAATTTCGTAATTTCCATGTATGATGTTAAGTGTTTCTCCTTTTTCATAATCCACAAGATCGTAGATTTGCTTTAATTTTGCGAGAAGAGATATTGATTTAACAACAGTAACGTCCGCAAGTCCCGTCTTCATTATTATTTCTGAATTAAATTTGAAAGGCATCTTGTTCGTTTCAACTTTTTGGATTCCTTCAGCATGTCTTCTTATTGCCATTATTATTGAAGATTCAGAAACTTTAGATCCTATCTCCTTCTCGATCTGCGGCTTTAATTCTTCTGCAAGATTTGCAAAATTTACAATATCATTTGCTAGTGCTTCGTACAGCATAGGACGAGAATTTATTATTTTCTTCACAATATGACTTACTGTTACCATTGGATCAGTTATTATGCTCGCATTTATATATTTTTTGATTCTAACAAACAAGATTCAATTTTGTTATTAGAATAACATTAAGTTTTAATATCTTTTATGGATTAAGGATTTAATGCAAAATCAGATAAGTGATAGAAATTTAACTGCTCATTTGACTGTCCAGAAGATCGGAGGAGGAATTCAAAAAACTCCTGAGGACAGGGAAAGAGCATTAGAAAAGATTCTCAAAAGTGAAGGAACCACTGTTGTAGTTTTCTCAGCACCTTTTGGAGGAACAGGAGGAATAACTGATTCACTTTATGCTCTTGCTGAAGGAAATGACACTATTAACTCCATTAAAGAAAGATTCGAATCTTTTTATCAAGGTACTGATGTCAATTTACAAGGAGTTTTTGATAATTTGGCTGAGAGAGTTGCAAGAACTGATCTTACTAAGGATTTTTACAGTGCAAATATTGCTGCTTGGGGCGAGTATGCTAACAGCTTATTAATGCACGAGCTACTTTCTAAAAGACTTGGATTAGAAAGAGTCCAATTACTTAGTCCAGAATATTTGAAATTGCAAGGAGATAAGCCAAACAATGCAACATTCGATCCTGCAGGGGATGATAACTTAAGAAATAAAATTTTATCTCATCAAGGAATAACAGTAGCTCCAGGATTCATTGGCACTGATTCAGAAGGAAAGACAATGACTATCGGTCGAGAAGGAAGTGATTTTACTGCAACTTACATCGCAGGAGTTCTCGCAAGAAATCATCCCACAGCAGTAATCTGGAAAGATGTTTCTGGAGTTTTAAGAATTAATCCTAAACTTTTGCAAGGACATGAAAAAGCTTATGCAGAGCAAGACACAGTCGAATTTATGAGTTATAGAATGGCTCAAGAACTAGGACTTTACGGTTCTAGAATTTTACACCAAGAAACAATGTCTCCTCTGATAAGGAAGCCAAACGAGCCTAAGAATTTAGCTTTACAAGTTAGAAATATCTATAACTCTTCTAGATTTACTGAAATCAACGGACATAAAGATGAATCAGGAGTAGTAGTCTCAGTAACAGGAAGAGAAATAAACAAAGAAGAATACCTTGGACATAACTTAGAAAGTTCACAAAAATACAATATTGTTGCTCTTGTTGGTTATCAATTAAATCTTGAATCTCAACTTAGGAGTTCTCTTCAATCTGCAGGAATTCCAGTTCTTGCTATGGAAAAAGGAGATTATAGTGTTCGAGCAATCATTCCATATGATAAGAATGACAAAGATAATAAAATTCTAAATGATGCAATAGTTTCTGCATACCGAAACATTGTTATACACGATTCACATCAAAAACAAGCAGCATGAAAAAATAATAGAAAATCATATTTCTCTATAATCATGCTTTCTTTCTATTAATTCAATTATGGTTATTATGTCTCCTTCTATTTGATATATAACTCTAAAGCGGTTAATATGAATAGACCAATAAGGATTACCTTTTAGTTTTTTACCTAAAGGTGCTTGTTCCTCAAGTTGCAAGATTTTCTTCCATATTTGTTTTTTTATTTCATTATCTTTAATTTTAGAATAAGATTTGTCAAAAGCTTCAGTAAATATCAAATTATGCATTTTACAACTCAGAATGCCTCTTTAGAAACTCAAATTTAGTCATAAAAGGTCCTTTCAGAGCGGCTTTAATTTTAGAAAGGTCTTCCTTACTAATTTCTTCGGTTTCAACAAAATGCTGAAACAATTTTGCTTTTCTAACAAGTTCATCATACTCATCCTTAGGAATACTGACAGTAGTTACCATATAACTAATAAGAATAAATGTCTATTTAAACCTTTTTGAAAAATTAGCAAAATAGTCATATCTGCATACCGAAACATTGTTATGAATTCTGTTTCTCTAGAAAAAGCTGCTTGAGTTTGTTAAATATTATCATCAAGATCTTTATTTTTAAGGTTCTAAGCAAAAGAATTATTTAATTTACTCATTAACCAGTCCACATGTAAATCCACTTCCTGCAGATATGCTCGAAAATGTATAACCTCCAGAAACAAATACAGGAACATTGCTACTTTTTCTAGAAGTATCTCCTAAAGTACCCATGCTATTAGCACCCCAGCAAACAGCTCTACCATCAACCAAAACACCACAAGAATGAGTATCTCCTGCTGAGATAGTTAAAAAATTATAGTTTCCTTTAACTAAGGTTGGTGTTTTTCTATCTGTACTTGTTCCATCTCCTAAAACACCATTATCATTATGTCCCCAGCAAACAGCTCTACCATCAACCAAAACACCACAAGAATGACTTTGTCCTACTGAAATGCTAGAAAATTTATATTCTCCAGAAACCAAAGCAGGAACTGAGCTATCTTTATCAGAGCTGTATTTATTACTAACTCCATTACCAAGTTGTCCATAATAATTATTTCCCCAGCAAACAGCTCTACCATCAACCAAAACACCACAAGAATGAGTATTTCCTGCTGAAATCCTAGAAAATTTATAGTTTCCAGAAACAGTTACAGGAACATCACTATTTTTATTTGTTCCATCACCTAAAATACCAAAAAAGTTTTGACCCCAGCACATGGCTTGATGATTAGTTAATACCCCACATGCATGACTTACACCTGTAGAAACGCTAGAGAATCTATATCCCCCAGAAACAGTTACAGGAACTCTATGAACTTTAAAAGAATCTTCTCCTGGTTTTCCATCTTGAGTAGGCCAGCATGCAACACTGCCATCAATCAAAACACCACAAGAATGATCACCTTTGACAGAAACATTTGAGAAAGTATAACTTGTCTTAACCAATGCAGGCACCTTACTTTCTTTAATTGAATCATCACCTAGCTGACCTAAACCATTAACTCCCCAACATACTACTGCATTGCCTGTCAAAACACCACAAGAATGAGCTCTTCCAGAAGATATATTCAAGAATTTATGCCCTCCTTGAATCTTAACAGGAGATGCTTTTGAAGTTGATGTAGATTCTCCTAACTGTCGATCAATTCCTAATTCTCTATCTAAATTGCTACCCCAGCAAACAGCTTCTTTTCCTTTTGGTGGAGTTTTATCTGTTTCAGCTTGATTTTTAGTTGAACTGAAAGTTGTAAACTGCTTTAGTTTACAACTTGTATCAGCATTGTTTATTATCCAGTATCCTTTTCCTGGAATTAGTTCTGTTTCATAAGAATAATCTCCTCTTTCAGGATCATACCACATCAAAGAGTTCTCATCAAAAACACAATCTCCAGCAATATCAGAAAGCTTAATG
>CAZDUE010000029.1:2347-14844 GCA_964508575.1 uncultured Methanosarcinales archaeon | reverse complement strand
CTTGTGCAATTAGAATAACCAGGATTAGATTCATAATTATAACTGCAAACTGCTTCTTTGACAGGAACAGGTGCAGAATATTTATACCTGGGATAAATGGATTCATCACAATACTTGTTATATTCAGGAGCTTTATACAAATAATCAGTTATTAAAGGAACTAATATTGAGAGAACAATTGCAATTCCCACAGTTATTGCTATTCTTTTAAGATTGTTCTGCATGATCTGAGGAAATGTTGTTGATTTGGATTTTTTGTTTGGCTTTGAACTTTTTGAACTTGATTTAACCATTATAGCTATTCATATACATTCAGCATTATAAATGTTTCTTTAAAAAGTCAGTAAATAAAAAAAATCATTTCCTTATCAACTTCAAATAGTCAGGAACTTTATTCGCATCTTCTGTGAACTTCTTAAGTCCAGTATCTGTTAGCGAGTGTTTAAACATCTGCTCAAATACATTATAAGGAATTGTAGCAACATCCGCTCCGTATAATGCTGAGTCTACAACGTGCATAGGATGCCTTACTGAAGCTGCAAGTATCTTTGTCTCATAACCATAATTGTCATATATCTCTCGTATCTGCCAAATTAATTCCATTCCTTCATGTCCAATATCATCTAGCCGTCCAACAAATGGACTGATGTATGTAGCTCCTGCTTTTGCTGCAAGCAAAGCTTGATTTGCGCTAAAGCATAAAGTAACATTTACTTTTATTCCTTTACTAGAAAGTTTTTTGCAAGTAGCAATTCCTGCAGGAGTTGAAGGGACTTTAATAACAACATTCTTTCCTAATTTTAATAAGTTTTCAGCTTCTTTCATCATTCCTTTATGATCTTCAGAAACTACTTCTAAGCTAACAGGACCTTTGACTTCATTTAATATTTCTTTCAATGCCTTTTCCATATTACCAGGATTTGCCTTAGCCACAAGAGAAGGATTTGTTGTTAATCCGTCAATAATTCCAAGTTCATTTGCCTTTCTTATTTCTTCAATGTTTGCTGTATCTAAGAATATTTCCATAATTTCCACCCTCAGTTATTGTTTAATTATACTAAAACTAATGGAATGTATTTTCCTTTATAAACCGTTCGATACCATTACTGTGGTCTTTATAAATAATAGATAAATAGTAACGAAAGGTATGTGCATACTAATGCAAATCTTACCTTACAAATATCACCTGCTCTTTATCTTTGATATTATCTTACTCGTGCTTTTGCCTTCCACTACATTTATTGTCCTGACCTGTCCTCCGTAGGAATGTACTATTTTTGCTTCTGGCATTTTTTCATAATTGTTAGGATCATAGTCTCCTCCTTTTACATGTATGTCTGGCTTTAATTCTCGAACTAGATTTTCAGGAGTTGATTCGTCAAAAAATACAATGTAATCAATAAATCCGAGACTCGAGAGAACTTCTGCTCTTTCTTCTTGATTGTTTATTGGCCTGTCAGCTCCTTTTAATCTTTTTACAGAAGCATCAGTATTAAGCCCTAAAACCAATACATCTCCAAGTGCTTTTGCTTGTCGTAATAGATGAACATGGCCTGAATGCAGTATATCAAAGCATCCGTTTGTAGTAACTACCTTCTTGTTTCTTTCTTTAAGATCTCTGACAATCTCTTTTAGCTCTTCAAGAGTCTTTATCTTGATTTTATCTTCATCAAGTTCACTTAATAATTCACGCTGTGTTACGCAGGCAGTTCCTAACTTCTCGACAACTAATCCAGAAGCAAGGTTTGCAAGATGTACTATCTCTCCCAGATCTTCCAGATCACTGGAAACAGATATTCCTAATGCAAGAGTTGCTATGAACGTATCTCCTGCTCCCACTACATCGTACACTCTACGTTCATTTGTTGGAACATAAAAAACTCTGCCGTCTGTTGTAAAAAGCTTAGCTCCTTTGTTTCCTAATGTTAATATTATGTTAGAACCAGCTGTTTCACACAAATATTTTCCAGCGTCATAAGTATTCAATTTCCCGCTCATTTCTAATGCTTCTGTTCTATTCGGCTTTATCGCATACACATTGTTGTAGAAGTCAAAATGCTTAGATTTAGGATCCACAATTATTTTCTTTCCAAGCTTTTTTATCTCAGCCATCAATCTTTCAGTTACCATCCCTTTTGCATAGTCTGATATTAATATTACCTCATAATCATCTTCATCTTTCAAGACTTTGATTATTTGAGAAATTTCTTCATTCTTCACAACACTTTTTTCTTCCCAGTCAACTCTTATTACTTGCTGGCTTCTTGCAACAATTCTTGTTTTTTTGATAGTGCTTGATTCTGAATTTAATATCACTGAATTTATTCCTGAATGTTTCAGTAAGTTTCTGACTATTTCTCCATTTTCATCATTTCCAAGTCGAGTTATCAAAATAGGATTTCCACCTAGCGAGGATATATTCATCGTAGTATTTCCTGCTCCTCCCAGATGATGTTCAACCCTATCAACATGTAAAACAGGAACTGGAGCTTCTGGATTTATCCTTGTTACATCTCCATATATGTATTCGTCAAGCATTATATCTCCTATGATCATAATTTTTTTGCCTGTAAATTCTTTAACTATTTTTCTTGAGTCTTCCATTGTATTCACCTTTTGTTTTCAATTTGTATTTTATCAATTATCTTGATTATTTAACATTCAGCATCTAATCATAAGCACCTGCTATAATGTCAGGAACATCAGCTAAACTTGCAACAACAAAAGTCGGAGATACTTTGAAATCCTCATTCTCTTGACCTGCTTTTCCTGTCTTCACCAATATTGTTTTAATTCCTAAATTTTCTCCAAACTTCATGTCTCTTTTTTTATCTCCTATCATCCACGAGTTTTTTTTGTCAATTATTATTTTATTTTTTCTTAAAAAATCATCCACGAGTTTTATTCCTGGCTTTCTGCATTCACAATTCGCTTCAGGAGAATGCTCGCAGAATAATGTTGTCCGTATATTTATTCCATATCTCTCTAATTGCTTCATCATATAACCATTAACTTTATGAAAATCTTCCAAAGTATAATACCCTCGTCCAATTCCTGACTGGTTTGTCACAATAACCAGAAGAAAGTTTTTCTGTAATTTTTTCAATGCATCCATTGCTCCTGGAATGAATCGCACTTGATCCAACTCTTTGATGTAATCATGATCCTCTATTATTGTTCCGTCCCTGTCCAAAAATATTATTTTTTGTTTGTCCTGCATAGTTCTTTCCTTTTTATTATAATTTTTATTATGAATTAGTCAAACATCTCATTTTCCAATAATTTGCACCATATGTGAATTATTGTTATGTGCATTTCCTGTATTCTTGAAGTATCTTTTGCCTTCACAATAAGATTAAGGTCTAATTTTCGTGAGTTAGCCTTTCCGCCGTCTTTACCGTTCAAGCATATTGTAGCAACTCCTTTTTTCCGTGCAGCTTCAAATGCGCTCAGTACATTTTCAGAATTTCCAGAAGTGGTTATTCCTATCAGAACATCTCCTTTATTTCCTAATGCCTCCACTTGTCTCGAGAATATTTCACTAAATGAGTAGTCATTTCCACATGCTGTAAGATTTGAAGTATCTGTTGTCAGTGCAATTGCTGGAAGAGCTCTTCTGTTTTTTTCAAACCGTACAATAAGTTCTGCAGCAAAGTGCTGAGATTGAGACGCAGATCCTCCATTTCCACAGATCATTAATTTATTTCCTTTTTTCAGGACGTTCATTATTAATCTAGCACCTTTTTCTATATCTCCAAGATTATTTTCCATCACAATGTCTGCAGTTTCTTTTGTTCCTTTTAATGATTCAACGATTGTTTTTTCCATATTCATTCCTCTTGATTTTTTGATTAGGAGGGGATGCGGTTTTTATCCCGCATCCGAGGTGTTGTATTATTGCATTATTAATGCAAACCAATTGCACAAGCCAAAAGTATGACCAATTCATACTATTTAAGATAGGTGGTATATAAATGTTTTGTTTTATTTGTAGATATTCGAGAATTTTCGATTAAAAAAGAACAACAAAAAGATCAGATAAAAAATATAACCCTTTAATCATAAATATTTTTTCTATGACCAATCAAAGTTACATGAATTTTTCCAGAACTCTGATGTATGTCTGCTATGACTCTGTAATTCCCAATTCTGAGACTGTAATCCTTTCTTTCTTTGAGTTTTTTAAAAAATCTAAAAGGATTTTGTTTTGTTTCTAAAATTTTATTATAGATTCTGGATTTTAAACTCTTCTCGAGCTTATTCAAAAATTCTATCGCTTTCTCATCAAAAATTACTGAATACATCACAGACCAAGCTTTTTTCTAGCTTCCTCCTCTGTTAGAAATTTCCCTTTTCTTAGCCTATCTCTTGCTTTTTCTATATTACTTACTACTTCCTGGCTTAGTTCGGGATCTTTTTTTGAAGTTTTTATAATATACACTATCTTCTTAATTACTTCATCATAACTTTCATTTTTATATTCTTTGAACTTGTCCAATTCCATTTTTGTATCTCTCTGAACTTTTATTGTTGTAGCTTCCATAGTATCACCTCATACTACGGTATACTTAGGTATATTTAAATGTTTGTCTGATAATTAATGACTTATTTTCCATTCATTAAACTACCTTAAATGAACTCAAAAGTATATAATGCTTTCTAAAAAAACCCGAAAGATTTCCGACGCTGTTGGAATGTTTTCGGAATTTCCAAAACCTTTTTATTCAATTCAAAAATCCAGAATTAGATGTCAGATACATTAGAACAATTAACAGAGCAAGTTTCAGTCCCCATTATCTTATTTCAAGGAACTTTTGAGCAAGCTGATGAAATAATAAAAAGGAGATTTAAAGAGCTCAGATTAAATCCAGAAGCTCAGTACAGTTATGATTGCTTCCAACATTTAAGATCAAGTAGTGAATTTGAAACAAGAATTTCTAGTTATTCATACAGAGGAGAATTGATCTGTCAGTCAACAAGATCATGCTCATTTGAACAGCAATTAAGAGATTATTTCAGGTATTCAGAACCTCCTTACTGCATTATTACCGGAGAAAAATTAGAAGAAGCAATAAGAGTTGCTGAAGAACTAGAATTTCAGGTGATAAGATGAAAACAGTAAAGATAGGAGTATTTGGATCATCTTCTGGAGAAGACTCAAAAAAAGAAGAGTTGAAGCAAAAAGCTCATGAAATAGGACGAGAAATTGCAAGAAATCAAGGACTTGTTGTTACAGGAGCTTGTAATGGCTTACCTCAGGAAGCTGTTCTTGGATGTTCTGAACTTAAAGGAAAGTGCATTGGCTTTTCTCCTTGTTCAAATTTTGAAAATCATAAAAAGCAAAATCTTCCTGTTGAAGGATTCTCAGATATTATTTTTGTTCCTGAAAATTATCTCCATATCAATAATATTCACGTCTGCAGAAAATACAGGAATGTTTCTTCAGTGGCTTTCTGTGATGTATGTATTTTTATTTCTGGAAGAATTGGAACAATGAACGAATTCACAAATGCTTATGATATGGGCAAAGTTATTGGAATTCTTGAAAATTCTGGAGGAATATCTCGAGTAGTTAAAATTCTTTTACAAGACGCAAATAAGGATTCAGGAGCAAAAGTTATTTTTGAAAAAGATCCTGTGAAGTTAGTTCAGAAAGTCATAAAATTATCAGAAAAGTAATTTAACAATAAAGAAAATCACTGAACAGTAAATTTACTTGAAGCATAAAATTGGCAATCCTCAACAGCGTCGTCAAGAGTTTTATAAAGAGTCATGATTGTATTAATTCCTGTCATGTTAAAAATCTTTTTTATTTGAGGATTAGAAGTAACAACCCCAAAAAAGTTATGATCAACTCTTGTTGCTTTTAGTCCACCAATCATTAATCCTAATCCAGTTGAATCTAAATATCTGCAACAAGTTAAATCGTATATAATACTTGGCCTTTTAGGATCAGCTTCAATTTCCCTGCCTGATGAACAATCATAAGAAAAGCCATTTTCTGCTAAAAGAGACCTTGCTCCTTTACAATAATACATATCAAAATTACCATTAACTTGAAAAACAAGTAAATCATCAACTCCTTGAACTCTGCTTAGAACACCAACTCCAGCACCTCTAAAACTTTTCCTTGCAATCTCTGTTAATTCAATCATTGTTCATGGATAAGTTAAGTATTATAAAAACTTATTCATCTATAATTTACAAAAACCTTAAAAAGTATTAACCTTTCATACTTTTTATGACCAAGGAGCATGTCAAAGAAAAAATTGCAATTTCAATAGATAATGATTTGCTTAAATCTTTAGATAAAAAAGTAGACGGCAAGATTATAAGATCTAGAAGCCAAGCAATCGAGTTTTTCTTAACTAAAGGAATGGAAGATAATATAGATACTGCTGTTATCATGATCAGAGGAAGTAATCAAAACTTATTATTGAAAGAAATTGACGGAGATATATTGATAAAAAAACATGTTGAACTTTTAAAAAATAACAATGTCAAGAACATATTCTTATTGACTCAGAAAAACAGCGAAACTAAAGAGATATTAGAAGCTGCTGATAATGAACTCAGAATTCTAGACAGAAATGCTTCTGGAAATGCAGAAGCTCTCTCAAGAATCAAAGATTCCATCTCCAGTCAATTCATAGTCATTTCAGGAGATGTATTTATTGATTTTAATCTCAAAGCAATGGTTGACTTTCATAAAAATAATAATAAAATTGCAACTATTGGTTTGATGACAAGAGCTGAGACTTCTGAATATGGTGAAGCAGTTTTAGAAGGTACTTCAGTTATTGGATTTCACGAAAAGCCCCAGAAATCAGAGAGTCACGCTGTTAATTCCGGGATATATATTTTCAATCCTGAAATTTTTGAGTATTTGAAAAACTCAAGATCTTTAGAAAAAGATGTTTTTCCTAAGCTCGCGAATAACAAAGAGCTTGCTGGCTTTTTCACGCATGGAAAATATTTTCATGTTAAGGAATGAGGATATTAAGTATTGTTTTTTATTCGAGAGTAAATCTTGTTTGTGAATTCAATAACTTTTTCTGCATATACTTTGTCCAGAACTGTTCCATAATAAAGCATTCCATTCCTAAAAAATCTTAATTGCTCAGCAAATTGAACCTCACGTTCATTGAATCCTAAATTTCTTAGGTATGATACTTCTGCTTCATGAGCTCCAAATCCTGAAGCGTTATACCCTTGCATAAGCATTTTTGCTCTTATGAGCTCCATTACTATATCATAGCACATTTTTACAAAAACATTTGCAGTTTTATCATTAAGCTCTACTTTTCCAAGCAGCTCATTAAGTAAAGCGTAACTTTTTCCTGATTCATCCATTAGAGCTTCAGATCTAGATTTATCACGGGTTTGTTTTTTAACAATATTTTCTTTAATGAATTCTTCAAATTTCTTTATAGGTCTCATAACTCTAGTCCTCCATAAAGAACAATGCCGTTGCAAATATTTTCTTTTAAATTTTTATGGATTTTATTCAATGAATCATAAAAAATAACATTTATCTTTCTTTCAAGAGTTTTTTCATATTTGGAGAAATCAATAGTTTTATCTTTTCTTCCGATTACTGCTATGTCAATATCTGAGTTGATAATATCTTCTCCTCTGGAATAAGAACCGAACAATATTATTGTAGCTCCTGCAAATTCTATTTCAAGATAATCTGCCAATCCTGATTCGTAAATTTGCTTTAAATTATCAACTCTTTTTAACTGCATGACATGATGATTGCTTCTGTTAAGGTCAATTGACCATCTTTTTGATTCTTTATCTTGCTTTACGTTAATTAGGTTGTTTTCTTCAAGATATGGCATTGATTTGAGAATTGCGGGTGCAGAAACATTCAAGTTTCTAGCTATTTGTCTCTGGTTCATTAAGCTTCCTGCTTTTAACATCATCAGTCTCAGGATGTCCTGTTGTAATAATGTTAACTTTAGTTTATACGTATTAACCATGCTAAATATGAATTAACTTAAGTTAATATATAAGCTTTTCTGTTTTATAAATTATCAATTCATACAAAAAAGTTATTAAATCAACTAAAAATCATTACTTCATGGACTTAAAACAAATAATAATAGATGTATTCAATCCAAAAAAAGGTGAGATTTTCATAATACTGAACGACTTTCCTGTAAAGCAAGAATTAGTTAACGAAGATTTTATTCAGAGAAGAGATTTTTCTAAAGAATGGTTTACTGCCTTGCAGGAGCTATCAAAACAATTTCAATTTTCAGTTGAACAAGTAATAACATTCGAGCCAACAGGTGAAAATGGCAGACCATTGCCTGAGAAAGCTTTTCAGAATAATAAAGAGATTGACTTGAACATGAAACTAGATTCGCTATCCGAGAATCATATTGTTCTAGCATTAACACGATACTCAGCAACAGGTCCTTTAGGCACTAGAGCTAGAAAACAGAAGTTTAGATGTGCGAGCATGCCTCAAGTTCGCAAAGATATGAGCGCTTTTGATGTAGACCATAAAATACTCGCGAAGAAATGTGCAATTCTAAAAGACAGATTGACCTGGGCGAAAGGGGCTGAAGTTATTTTTTCAACAGGCCATAAATGTTATTTTGATTTACGAAGTAGAAATGCAATTGCTGATAACGGAAAATGCCATAATCCTGGAATAATAATAAATCTTCCTTCTGGTGAGTCATTTATCTGTCCTTATGAGGGAAAAGAAGAGCTTGGCGAGTCATTAACAAATGGAGAGATATCAGCAGATCTTCAAGGAGATATTGTGATCTATCATGTAAAAAAAGGCAAGATAACAGATGTTAAAGGATTTCCAGAGAATAAAAAAGCAGAAGAACTGAGAAGCTTCTTTTCTGAAGATCCTGCCCGTAGATATATAGCAGAATTTGCTTTTGGCTGTAATGATAAAGCAGTTTTGATTGGAAATATCTTGCAAGATGAAAAAATTGGATTTCATTGGGCTTATGGATACAACAGATATTTAGGGGGAAATATAGGAGTTGAAGATTTCAGAAATAAATCTACTGTCGTTCATCAAGATAATGTGTACGCGAAAGGAATGAAAGTAACTGTAAAACAAGCAAAATTATTTTACGAGGAAGGTGAAGAAATAATAATACAGGATTCAGAATATGCTAAGGGGTTATTTGGAAATTAGAGAATATCAAAGGTGTTTAGGCAACCAACTTTTTAAATTCCTCAACAGTTTCTTTGATCCTTTCTGGAAATGGAACTACTATTTTTCTTAATCTCTCATTAGAAGATTCTTGCAATCCTAATTGCAAAGGTCTTAAGTATAAATTTCTAGCAAGTGCTTCTTTTGTTAAAGGGATGAGCGGAACTACCATGCAAAAATCTGCTTGTCTTCCTGATAATCTTTCAGTAGCTTCAATTTTCTTATGAGCATTTTTTGTTTTAAAAGTTGGATTAGGAGGAAAAGAACTTTCTATTATTATATCACTCTCTGTATGACTGAATCGAGCATCTAACTCAGCGAAAATCTGCTTTCTGTGCCTGAATATTATGTTTCCTGCAGCACCAAGAGTATAACTCCACTCATCTAAAGGATTAAACAGTGTCCAGCTAAGTCCATAAGAATCTGCAAAATCTTTTGCTCTTGCTTGAACTGATCTTTCCCATACATATCCTAGAACATTAGAATCATTTTGTAAATTAAGACTATTAATTCTGAATCTCTCAACTATTTCTCGAGCAGTATTTTCATCGCATTTAATTCCTTGCATATAATCATTAAATGGATTGTAAAAATCTTCTCCAAGTCTTGAAATCATGGAATATTTAGTACTTCCCAGAATAACTCCATGCTTTTCAAACATAGCTGCAGCAAGTTTTTCAACTTTTTTCCCTAAATCTAAGATAATCTTTCTTTTATCAAGATCTGTTCTAAGAACTCCTCTGTCTCTATCTCCTGTAATGTGAGATCTTATTTTCAACAATAAAGGATCTTTATTTTGCAACATTCTTATCAAATTAGCTTTTTTTTCAAAATTTGATTTTCTTTTGCCATAGCAAAGACTTAGAATTATAGGTCTTTCTTCATACTCAAATAAGCCATCTAAAAAAGCCTCTTCATTATTGAAAATATTCTTGACAGTTATATTCCCTAAAGAATCTCTTGGAAGAGCATAACCGTACAAGCTTTGAGGAATTCTTAATCTCTGAAATCCTAAACTCTCGAAAGAATCAAGAATTTGAACAACATAAGACTGGAAGAGAACATCTTGATAATCTTTTAAATTTAGCAGAGACTTGTAAAGTTTACCATGATAAAGAATTTGCTCAAATCTAGAAGCTTGCTCATCAGCTTTAAAACTTTTTCTCATCATCTCATAAGCAGGCCATAATATCTTGGTATCTATTGATTCTTCAATTTTTCCACCTTGAAATGTATTTGTTGAATTGAGAAATATAAATGTTATCTTAGCAATATTATAATTCATCCGTCATATTCTTTAAGCATCTTCTCAAACTCATCATAAACATCCTCAACACTGAGCTTCTCCATGCTTTTGCTGTTGTCTTGTTCAGGAACTTCTCCTTTATGAACATTTATTATTGGATTTTTTCCTTTGTAGCAGTAAGAATTTCCCTTTCCATATGGCGAGAATCTTAGAGGAGTGTTAGGCCCGAATAATCCTAAAGTTCTTACTTTTTGTGCTGCTGAAACGTGCATCAGTCCAGAATCATTTGAAATAAATGCATGAGCTTTTGATATTGCATGAATTACTTCCTCAAGCTTTAATTTTCCGCATGAATTAAGAGTCTTATTTTTGTTATTCATTAAACTGATTATCTCTTCAGATACATCATAATCTTCTGGGGCTCCAAAGAAAACTATTTTTGTTTTATGATTTTGAATTATCTTATCGCAAAGTTTTGCAAATCTCTCAGTCGGCCACATTCTCATTTTTGCAGACTCTGCAACTCCTGCTGAAACTCCGATAAATCTTACTTTCTCAAAACCTTTGTTTTTCAAAAATTTATCAGCAGACCTCTTGTATTTTTCAGGAACTTCTAATTTTACAAGCTCTTCAGGATATTTTATATTTTTAAAATCATCAATCGCTTTGATTAAGTCAATAAATGTCTTAACTTCATGTTGTCGGTCATTAAATTTTACTTTGTAATTATAAACATCAGCTCTTGCTCCATGCGAGAAGCCAATTCTTTTCTTAGCCATCCAAAAGCTTAGTAAGCCAGAAATATTAAGGTATGGTTCTGTATCTATGGCTAAATCATATTTTTTGAATTTAAAAAAGTTATTTGCTCCAAAATCAATGATATTATCAATATCTTTATTCATCTCAAATATTTTTCTGCTTCTATAACAAAGAACATCAATCTGTGCTTTAGGATATTTCTTTCTCAACTCATGGATCATAGGGATTGTCAATATACTCTCGCCAATTGTCCATAATCTTATTATCAGAATTTTTCTTGGCTTATGGATTAGAGATTCATCTTTCTTAGTAAATATTCCGAAATACTTGCAAAGCAGATATCCAATATTTCTATCAATGATTTTTTGTATGTGGAAGGGCATTATTTTTCCTCTGTTATTTTCATTGAAATACCTCTAAATATCCATAAATCACTATCCCATTAATAATATTATTCTTTAACTCATCAGGATAATTGTTAAATTCTTCATTAAAGTGAAGTTGTATTTTTCTATTTAATATTTTTCTAAATTTTTCTAAATTAAGTTCTTCTTTAGCACATTGAATATAAAGATCAATATCACTATATTCTAAATCCTCCCCTTTCTGATAACTTCCGAATAAAACAATGCACTTAGGCATTAATTTATCTCGTAAAAATTCAATTAATCCCGAATCTTGCAAAATTATCATGTTATGAATTTTTTTCAAGTTTTTATAGTTTTGACTTTCAAGATTTGCTTTGTAAATGGGAAATTCTCTTTTGCCCTTTTTTTCAACAAACTCATTGATTATTCCTTCTTTCTTAAGGTATATCAAATTACCTTTCACAGAAGTATGTGCTATTCCAGATTTCCTGCTGATTTCTTTCAAATAATGTTCTTTAGTTGGAAAATCAAAAAACACCCTTGCAACCTTCATCATAGTACAATTTTGTAACATATAGTACATATTTGTAATATGCTATATAAAAATGTTTTGGTAAAGTTACTTGTGAAAATTATTTTCTTATTTCCCTTTCTTCTTAGAACTCTTCAAAGCAACTTCCCTCACTATCTTGGTCATTTCCTGCTCCATTGAGTCTATCTTGACGTACATTCTGAACATTAAGTAGAACAATAGGATTATGCTTAGATAAACTACAAGGTCTACTCCTCTGCCTATTCCTAATAAGTTAGAAATGTGCTGTGGAATTGTCTGGAATATTGTTATAACAATTAGAGCAGCCCATAATAATGTCCAGAATAAGCATTCTTGGAATTTGATTTCTCCAGCTTTTAGTCCTAGTATTGCCCTGCTCCA
>CAZDUE010000029.1:0-2337 GCA_964508575.1 uncultured Methanosarcinales archaeon | reverse complement strand
CATGCAAATACTGCAAATACTATTATGATCCATTCTATTATTGATAGTGTCATTTTTTACCTCAGTTCTGAAAGTGCTGTCCTTAAGGATAGCAATTGCAATCAGCTATCTCCCTAATAATCTTTTGAAAAATAATTTGAATGTTATATTGAATGCATTTAAATTACTTTGTCCTTTCATCATACTGTAGTCAGTATAAATTGCTTTTATTGGAACTTCTTTAAATTTTAAGTTATTTCTTCCTATTTCTTTTATTATTTCAGAACTAACTTCCATTCTGTTTGTTCTGATATTAATTTTCTTGGCAGCATTTTTTGAAAATGCTCTAAGTCCAGATTGCGAGTCAGTAGTCCATGTTCCGAATAAGACATATGTGATACAATTAAATAGCCAATTCCCGAATACTCTGATAGGAGGCATTCCCTTTGGATTAATCAGTCTTGATCCTATTACAGCGTCTGCTTTTCCTTGAATTATAGGAATTGCTGCTTTCTCAACATAAGAAGGAATATGCTGTCCATCAGAATCATAAGTTACTATTACTTTGCATTCAGTTTCTATAGCAGCATGTATCCCTGTTCCTAGAGCAGCTCCTAGTCCTCTGTTGATTATATGCCTGTAAACTTTAGCTCCTTCTGATATTGCAATTGCTCCAGAATTATCTTTACTGCCGTCATCAACTACTATTATATTTCTAAAGCCTGTTCTTTTCAATGTTCTTATTGTCTTCCTAATTACTTTAGATTCGTTATAGCAAGGCATTACAATACACACTGAGTCTTTCCAGTTCTTAATTAGATCACTCATGAGCTCAAACAAACATGATTTGTTTAAATACTTTTTGCTAGCCGAATTACTTCTCAAATTTCCCCATAATCCCGACAAAAATAGATAAGATAGCGTGAGAGACGACTACTTTATATATGAGGTATAACAAACATATACTTAAGGGAGATTAGGGGATATTTAAGATTTGTTTAAGAAAAAAATATTTGTTTTGATAAGTGTAGTAGATAGTTAGCCATAACTGAACAAAAAAACCAAGGTCCAGGAAATGCTGATTGCATACATAACAAACAAAAACAAAGCAGAAGCAAAAAAAATTGCAAAACATTTATTATCTAAAAAGCTAGCAGCATGCACTAATATTTTCCCTGTAAACTCAGCATATTTCTGGAAAGGCAAATTACAAGATGACAAAGAATTTGTTCTACTATGCAAAACATCTGAATCTAAATTCTCTCAGCTCGAGCATGAAATCAAGAAGATACACAGTTATGAAATCCCATGTATTCTTAAAATAGAAGTTAAGGCAAATTCAGAATATGAAAACTGGGTTAATACTCAAGTAGAGGTGTCATGATGGATTATCAAAAAGCATTTTCTCGTCCTTTTCAAGACTGGAATACTTTAGGAATTGGTTACTTAATGACCTTAATTTTAGTTTCGCTATCTCTTTACAGTCAAACAATTTTAACAAATCCAAACAGCTTGATTTATTTGGCTCCAATAATAGCAATTGAAATAATTTTCACAATACTCTTTACAGGGTATGGTCTTGTATGCGCGAGCACATCTAATGACAAGAAGTTAGTTCTTCCAAAATGGAAAAATTTCGAAGATTTGTTTGTCAAAGGATTTTTTGGATTTTTAATAAGTCTGATTTATATTCTTCCTTTGCTAATAGTTTTACTAATATCTCTTGTTACAGGCATCATAACTTTTACCCAAACTGCTCAATTTCCTTGGAAAGTATTGATTTTCATATTTGTCGTTTTAATACCTCTTGCCATCCTCACATTGTATGTAGCATACTCTGGCTTGATTAATTACTCAAGATCCTGGAAATTTTCAGATGCATTTAATTTTTCTGAAATAATGAGCAATGCATTCTCCATGAAATTCTTTTTGGCAATGCTGGCTGGCTTGTTTTACGCATCATTATTGTCCATAGTTGCAGTATTAATATTCATGGCATTATTAGTTATAAACCAAACAGCTGCGTACATAGTTTACAGTATTTTAATTTCAGCAGTAAGTATTGTTACATCAATAACAATCTACACATTATTAGGAATGACCTACTTAGATAATACTGAAAAAAACAAGAGGAGGTGAACAGAAAAAATGGAAGTCGACCACTTGATAAACAAGAACCAGACTGAGACATTTGACTGGCTTAAAAGCAGTTGTGTCTATTGCTCAAGCAGCTTAGAGTTTGACAGGTGGAAACATTTATGTGAGGGCTGGATCTGTTATAAGCTGAATAACTGCAAAAGCTGCGGAAGAACAAACCATATTAATGTCCCTGCAGGATCTGGCCATGATTCATGGACT
>CAZDUE010000028.1:0-14882 GCA_964508575.1 uncultured Methanosarcinales archaeon | reverse complement strand
TATGTTTAATCACAATATTAGCTGCTTTTTCATCTCCTCTCAAAGCATCTATCATACAATCAGAATCAATGCAGATCATTTCATCAATCTCTCCATTTTATTAATAAGTTCTTTATCGGATTTTTTCCTTAAATCCTTAATAAGATTCTTCATGTCTTCTGCTTCATTATCGGACATTTTCCAAACCCCTATATATTTAGTTATATCTTTTTTTGCTGTCATTCTTCGAATTACCTCTGAAAAACTTTCATCCTTGCGTTTAGCTTTTAAAAGTAATTCATAAGCATCGTCCATTATTGAGATTGTTTTAGTTCCCATACACATATATGTATATGTACATGTATTTAAACTTTTCTCAACTTTGCTACAAAAAATCCCTGAGTTCTAGATTTATGAGGCCATAATCTTAAGCATTTTTCTAATTCTAGATTTAATTTCTTACCCAATACTTCAGTAAGCCCAGAACTTCCAATTCCTAATTTTTCCTTGTCAATATTCTCAAGTTTAAATCCCAGATCTAAAGCATATTGAACAACAAACTCATCTTCTTCTGGTTCTAAACTGCAAGTAGAATATACTAAAGTTCCATTATCTTTCAGAACATCATAAGCTGATTTTATCAATTCCTTTTGAACTTCACTCCTATTGATAAAATCTTTAACTCTGCGTTTTTGTATCCAATTATGCTGTGAACATATATTGCCAGAACAAGGAGCATCTAACAATATCTTGTCAAAATGTATTTTTAACAATTGCACTTTTCTTGCATCTAACTCGTAAACAGAAGCATTAGAAACAGACAGCCGTTCAAGATTATTAATCAATGCATCAGTTCTTCCTTTAATATCAATGGCAACAATAGAACCTTTATTATTCATCAACTGCGCTAATTGAGTAGTCTTAGCTCCTGGACTTGCAGCCATGTCCAATATGTTATCATTTTCTTTTGGATCAAGTATCAAAGGAGGAATTTGAGAAGCAGATTCTTGAAGAAAATAATAACCCTGCAAATACTCAGGAGTTGAACCTAACGAAAACTTTGACTTCACATAATAACCATCTTTTAGAAAAGGAATTTTTTTAAAAATAGCACCCTTAATTTCTAACCTATCCAATAATTCTTTATGAGATATCTTTAAAGTATTAACTCTTATAGACTTAACAGATAACTTTTCTGGAGACCTTAAAAAATCATCTGTCTCTCTTCCCAAAATGCTCCTGTACCTTTCTCTAAGATTTGTTAAACTCATAATTAAAACTCCAACACAACACTATTTTCTTTAGCATCAAAATCCTTCATCCTATCTTTAAGGAGGTCTTTTCCTTTCTCAAAGTCTTAAGATGTTCCATTATCATAGAAATCTTTTGATAATTTTCATAAAGATATTCGCCTTTTAATTGCTCTAATCTTGAAGACTCTTCCATTTCTTTAATAGTTAAGATTTGGCTTTGAATGATATTCTCAATCTTCAAAATTTTAGGGTCTTTTTTTTCAATTTTAAGCACTTTTGAAAATAACCCAATTGCATGACTGAATGAACCATACTCTTGCGATTCAAAATCCTTGAATTTTTCCAAAGGAACTGGGCTTATAGCAACAACTAAGCTATTTTCAAGATACACTCTTGACCTTATTGGCTCTGCTAATAAGTTAAAGAACTCTTTGTAAATTTTGCGAGATTCTTCATTAGTTATATCTCTTGAACTCTTTTCAATATTGGCTCTTAAACATAACTCTTCTGAATACATTCCTCCAAGACCTAGATCAGAAGCAAGAGATTTAACAACTTCTTTATTTGATTCTTTAAGCTTGTCATAAAACTCAGATTCTGAAAAGTCAATAATGTACTTGTCCTTTCCAGGAAATTTATAATTCTCGCGAGGTCTTATAGTTCTATCACTCCACTTCTTGTATTCTGAAGCAACAAGAATCAAGTTATTTTCAGTTAAAATAATGTTGCCTTTGCTGAAAAACTCAACATATAAAGAATAATTGCCAAAATTGTAATTCTCAAAATCTATTTTCAATATTCTTTCAAAACCTAGTTGAACTATGGATTTCATTTTAGAACCAGAAAGTTTTTTCCTTAAGAACATGACAAAATCAGAAGGCTCATCAGCTGCTTCTTTATCATCTGCCAAAAATAAATAATTAGGGCATTTTATTTTCAATAACTGCTTTCCATGGCTTGACTTGTGCAATTGAAAGATTAAAGTCTTGCGATTATCTTGGTCTTCCTCATCATATATTTTAGTAACTTTAGAACCCTCAAAATCCTTAAATTCTTTAACCATGAAATATAAATCTATGCAAGACATCTGGTACTCTTTTATCTGAATTTTTAAAGACATATTTGATTCCATCTGTTGATAGAAACAATTATGATTTAATAATGTTTGTAATCAGCATGTAATTGAGTGTCACTCCAGTGTCACCGACGGATTTACATGATAATTGGAAAAAGATAGTTATTATTAACATAACATAATCAAACAAGCGAAATAATAAAAAAATGATAAACTTGAAGCTTAAAAAAATAAGCAGAAAATTACAGAAAATATGAAAAATAAATCGTGAAAATCCCAAAGCTCCTAGTTTAAAAAGTGAGAGTTAAATCTAGCAAAGCTTAAAGCATAGCTTTAAATTATAAGAGAATTTTGAAAAGAAAATGGCTCATGCACACGGGAAAAAATGGGAGAAAATGCTAAGACATTTCTTAGGAATTTTTGCGCTAATGACTGTATTATTAGCCATACTTGATATTGCAACTCTTACTTCAGTATTCATAACATCTCTGGTATTCTTCTACGTAGGACTATTCTTTGGAAGCTAGAAACAAAACAATTATAATAAAATAAAGTAATATCAAAAAAATGTTTATAAGAACCAAGAAGATTAAACAAATAGAATATGGATATAAAGTAAAGAACTCTTGGACTTCTAAAGGTTCAAGGCAGAAATCTACCAAATACTTAGGAAAAGTCATTGTGATTAATAAGGACAAATCATCCTCAACTAATTCAAATCAAGCAATGATAAAAGATCTGGAATTTAAAACTGCAGTTAAAGAAATCATTAAATTTGAACTTTTGAACAATGGATTTAAGGAGAATGATGGAAAGATAGAACTTGCTGAGAAAGACTTAACAGTTGATCTAGAAAAAACTAAGATAACTCATTCCAAAAGACCTGCACTAATCAAGCTAAATGATGGCTATCTTTGTGATGAAACATTGAAGAAGCTTTTGGACTATGTGCCAGGAAAAGAAAAACATGAAGAGCAAATCGGCTTTGAACTTGCTGAACTATTTGTAAATGCAGGAATCAAACTAGAACATGAAATATTTGTAGAAGTATTTGAGAAGTTGTTTCAAAACTAATCATTTAACTGTAACACTCTTTGCTAGATTTCTTAAGTAATCAGGATTTTGACCTTTAGCAATTGCTGTATAATATGCTAGTAGTTGGATTGGAATTATATTAGCTATTGGTGAAGCGTTACCAACATCTGGGACTTTAATATGCATATCAAAGACTTCATCATTTTGATGAGCAATACCTATGATTAGACCACCTCTTGCTTTAACTTCCATAGCATTGCTTAAGATATCTTTCTTAGTCTCATCATTTGCAACTATAACTATCACAGGAACTCCTTGGCTAATAAGAGCTAAAGGACCGTGCTTTAATTCACCACCAGCAAAACCTTCAGCATGAATATAAGGAACTTCTTGCAGTTTAATAGCTGCTTCCAAAGCTATAGGATAGTTCAAGCCTCTCCCGATTATATAAATACTTTCGTGATTCTTAATTTTAGAAGCGACTTCTTTAACCTTTTTCAAAAAATCAGGACTTAACATAGAAGAAACTTCATCAGAAGTCTTGCGCAATAAGTCCTGCCCTTGTTTTGATTTTCCAGCAACTGAATACGCTAGTTGAGTAAGAATCGCTATCTGAGAAGTTGTAACTTTAGTAGAAGCAACACACTTTTCAGGACCAGCATTAACCAGTATGTGTTTATCTGAAACCCTAGTCATTGTACTACCAACAGCATTAACTATTGAAACAACTTTTGCTTTTTTACTTTTAGCAGCTTCAATTGCTTCTAAAGTATCAGCTGTCTCCCCACTTTGAGAAACTGCAATCAGCAAAGTTTCTGGCTTTACAAAATGATGATATTCTGGAAATTCAGAACCAATTGAAAAATTAACGTGCATTCCTGCAATCCTTGAAAACAAGTAAGTTCCTGTCAAGCAAACTTTTCCAGCTGTACCACAACCAACAAAAAAAGTACCTCTCGCTTTTTTTATCATAGAGGCAACTTCTTCAATATCTTTAATATTCGGCTGTATTGCACTAGATAAAGTATTTCTTTGTTCTAGAATTTCTTTAAGCATGAAATGATCGAAACCATTCTTGTCAGATTGTTCAACAGTCCATTCTATTTTTGTGATCTTCTTACTTTTTACTTTATTAGTCAAGATATCTAACACTTTAACATCTTTTGAAACTATCGCGAGTTCATTATCATCTAAAAGAATTACGTTATTAGTATGATTCAAAAAAGCAGGAATATCTGAAGATATGAACATCTCATCTTTTCCAATTCCTAATACTAAAGGACTGCCTCTACGTGCAGCTAAAAGAACCTCTTCATCAGAATGCATTGCAACTAAGGCATATCTTCCTTCTAATCTTAATATAGCTTTTCTAAAAGCTTCTTGAAATTTTAAGCCCTGCTTCATGTTTTCTTGAATAAGATGAGGAACAACCTCAGTATCTGTTTGAGAAATAAAGTTGTATCCTTTCTTTTTTAACTCATCGCGAATTTCTTGATAATTCTCAATAATTCCGTTATGAACTACTGCAATCTTCTTATTCTGAGAAAGGTGAGGATGAGCATTAATTTGAGTAACTCCTCCATGTGTGCTCCATCTGCAATGTGCTATTCCAATGGTTCCTTTTAAAGTGCTGAAATTAAGTTTTTCGTTAGCTTCTTTAACAGTTCCAATATCTTTCTTGACAATTATTCTGTTATTCGACTTTACAGCCATACCAACTGAATCATAACCTCTATACTCTAACTTTTCTAAAGAACTTAACATCTTTTGACTTAGATTTTTTCCTCCAAAAATTGCTATTATACCGCACATAATTTCACCTGTATTTATTTATCAAAATATCTAGCTTTCTCTTCTTTTCTGGATGTAAGAATCCTATCTTCTCATTAAATTTTGAAATATTATTACGATGCGTGATAGTGAAATAATACATGATACTTCTACTTTTAGATTTATGAATTAGAACTTTATTGGTATTTATTCCTATTTTGATCATCAATTCTCTTAAATCCTCAACTATTTCTTTTTTTGAAAGAGCAATTACGACCATATTTTTTTTTGGATAAATAAACCCTTCATCATCATATAAAGCTTGTAAAAAATAACATATTAGTTTTTCTTCTTGTTTAAAAATTATTTTAGGTACTGATTTTTTATTTAGATTCTTATCATAATCCATCAAAGAATACAAAACGTGACCTATTGTAGTGTTTAGCCAAATCTCATTACCTCTATCTTTTCTTTCACGATAATATATTGGAGCGTCTTTAAATAGTTTTAAAATATCGCTTTTAAAAGATTTTAAAAGAACATCATTATTATTAACATAAAACGGTCTCAATCTTCCAGAGATTCTATCTATATGAATCCCTCCATCACCCAATAAATGGCCTAAAACTCTTATTAATTCTGGACCCATTTTGAAGTTTTCAAAATTTACAGGTTTGGAGTTTTTGGTTTTGATAATTTTTATTTTAGAAAAAATTTCGCTCTCGTTCATATCAGTATATTGAACTAATAACTTCAATAACTTAAGGTTAATCCAATAGTCTTTATTAAAAAGCACTCTATCTAATGTATTGCTGGAAATGTTCAGATTTTGGCAAACCCCTTTTTTATTTTTTATTCTAGAAGCAATCATATTTCTATCATGAGAATCTAATAAAGCGTAGTATTTTTTAATATTGATTAGATTGAAAATTTTTATCATAGATTTATCGTTTGGATGAAAATTTTCGATCATAATTTGTCTTAGCATATAACATTCCCCTTACAAATCAATATTTTCAGGAGGTTTGAATAACAAACTACTGAAAGCCTGTTTTTGCTCTAAAGTATAAACTATTTGATAAGATTTTGTCTTAGATGAAGAAAGTTCAATTGATTTTATTGAAGAAGCTCTTTTTTCAGAAATCTTAAGAATCTGCCTTGCATCTTCTAATATTTTTTTCTTATTAGACTGGAGTTCTAGTTGAATATCTAACTGCTTGCGTAGCTTTTCTCTGTTATCCTTTTCTAATCTTTTCTTTAAAGAAGGAATAGATTTCTGTTCAAGAATTGTAAAATACTGCTCAAGCCATCTTTTGTTTACTGATTTCAAATATTCATCAAGTAATATTATAGCTTTAGACCAGGCCATTTTCTCGGATTGAGTTCCTGATTTAAATCCTTGATCAGCCACTTGACTGAAAACTTCTAAAAATCTCATATACCTTATTACAAAACTAACTTCTTGAATACACCTATCGTTTAATATTCCTTTTTTCTCTTCATCATAATAATCTTTTAACAAAACACCTTCATTCCTAGATCCTATAAGCAATGAGTTACTAGGAACTATGCCATCACAATACTTTGATAAATCTACACTCCCAGAAGCTATTAAAGACTCATAAAGAACAGTCAAGTAAGGAGGAAAATAAACATTAACTCCTGAATTAGCCATTAAGATTATAAGTCCTGATTTCTTATCAGTTATTGGATCATAATCACTGACACTTGCCCCTGCTCCTAAATTAGTCCTTCCAATCTTGTAAGGCACTTTAGACTTTGTATTAAAATAAAGATGACTTATTGCTTCCTTATAATCTTCAAAAAAAGATTTTGAATCTATATCCGGCATTGTCCTGTCTTTTTTATAAACAGCAAGACTTAAAGCTATTAATTTTCCATAATAACCAAAATGAGGAATATTGACAAGAGTCTTAGAATTGTTTAATTCAGGGGGCATTCCAAGAACTATATTTCTTGTGAACTCTCCTTCTCCCAGGTGAGCAAATGCAAATAATGATCCTCCTCTGCTTTTTGTTTTATTAAAATCACAACCTCCCAGAATAACATCATTATTTATCTGAGAATTTCTGATAATCACTATAAATGCTCTTAAATTTTTTCCAGGATTCTTTTCAGAAGTTTTTCCAGAATTTTTTTCAAAGTCTTTTGTGAGCAATGGAGAAACAACAGTTTCAGAGACCTGAGAATCTTCAATAACTGTACCAGGACCTATTGTTGAATTGATGATTTTTGAATTGATTATTTTAGACTGGACTATGGTTGTATTCTTAATTGTCGAGTTTATCAAATCACAATCATTAACAATCTTATTTTGTCCAAAAAATAAGTTTCCATGTATCTGAGATTTTGAAAAATCAAATGTTTTTGATACAATCAATTTAGCAACTTCTCCTTTATTTGTTTTCTCAAGCTCGTTTAACTCCAAATTTGTTAATGATCTCATATTAAATCCTCTTTTAAAATAGAATCATGATTGACATTCCTATACGGCCATATTTTAATTCCTGGATGAATTACAACATTATCTCCAATATGTGCAAAGTCTCCAATCATAACTCCCAGCTTTTTCATTTTAGAATCCACTAGACCATCTTTTATTTTGCTTTTGATACTGAGATTATCTATATTATTATCAATTGTCAGAACTCTGGATCCTATCAGCACATTACACCCTATAACTGAACTATTTATTATAGAAGATTGTCCTATCGAGCTATTGTCAAATAAAACTGAATTATTTATCTGAGAATTTCCGGCAATCTTGCAAGAATTTCCTAAAGAAGATTGAACAATCATCGAATTAGTACCTATAACACAGTTATCTCCGATTAAACAAGGACCCTCAATATATGATCCTGAATTTATTATTGATCCTTTTCCTATCATGACTGGACCTTTTTCTTCATTTATTGAAATGTTTCTTGAGATATCTTTTACAATAATTTCTTTTTTCTTGATATTGCTCTTTACAGAATCAATTCTATTCAAAAAATTGCTGGCTGAAGTAAGAACATTCCAGGGATAAGAATGAGGATGCCAATAATTTGATACTTCCTCGCAATATACTTTTTTTTGCTTTGATAAAATCTTTATAGCATCAGTTATCTCATATTCATTGCGCTCTGACTTTTTCAGATTTTTTATTATTTTGAATATTTCTTTGTCAAATATGTAACATCCAACATTTGCAAAATCTGAAAATTTATGCTTTGGCTTTTCAATCAAATCTTGAACCAGATTATTTTTTTGAATAATTGCTCCATAACAGCTTATATCATCAACTTTTTTCCCAAGGATGCAATATTCATGCTTAATACACTGTCTTATATCCTCTTTTGAAAATAGATCATCCCCGTTCAAAACAATGAACTTCCCTTTGATCAACTTTTCCACTGTTCCTACAGCATTAGCAGTTCCAAGAGATTCTTTTTGTTTCACACACACAAGTTTTATTTTATATCTCAATGCAATATTCTTACAAAATGACTCGATCATTTCTGACTTATAATTGACAATTATTATTATCTCATCAACAAACTCAGAAAGCTCTCTAATATTATGTTCAAGGATTGTTGTGTTTAAAATTGGCAAAAGAGGTTTGGGTCTTGTTATAGTTAAAGGATAAGTCCTTACTGAATTTCCAGCAGCCATTATGACGGCTTGAACTTTTTTCATTGTCCCTCCTTGATACAACAGTTAATTTCATTATTTACTTTATCTTTAAGCTCATTTTTTTTAAAAAACTTTGAAAGATCATCACAAATCAAGTTTATTTGATCATAATTCTCGCCTTCAGCCATTATTCTTACTAAAGATTCAGTTCCAGAATATCGTACAAGGATTCTGCCAGAACTATTTAATAAATCTTGATATTCTTTTATTTTTTCGCTCAATCCATTTATCTTATCAAAAGGAATTTTCTCCTCAACATCAATATTAATGAGAACTTGAGGGAATTTGTTAATTTCTGCAATCTCAGAGAGATTTACATTATTTTGATTATTTTTTGAATCACCTAACCTTTTTGACTTTAAGATCTTAGCTATCTGAACAGCAACAAGAAGCCCATCTCCGGTTGGAGCGTAATCACCAAGAATTATGTGGCCGGACTGCTCGCCTCCAAGGTTCAAATCATCATCAATCATTGCATCTATGACATACTTATCTCCAACTTTAGTTTCAATTGTTTCAATATTTCTTAATTTAAGGAATTTTTTCAAACCAATGTTGCTCATGATAGTTATTGCAACTTTATTTTTCTTAAGTTTAATATTGGAAGCTAAAATTCCTATGATGTTATCCCCATCAAGAATATTTCCTTTTTCATCAACCAAAGTAATTCGGTCGCCATCACCATCTAAAGCAAAACCAAAATGGGCATTACTATTTAGAACTTGTTTTGCTAATTGCTCAGGGTATAATGAACCGCAGTCACTATTTATATTATGACCATCAGGATTGTTTCCTATAAAAATTACCTTTGCTCCTAGTTCTTTGAATAATGAACTTACTTTGTATCCAGAACCATTAGCGCAGTCTATTACAATATTAAGCCCCTTTAAATCATGCTCTGAATCAGCACTTGAAAATTCAGTATTAAGTGTGTTTTTCAGAAAGAACTTATAATAATCTGGAGCATCATGAACATAGTAAGCTTTTCCTTTATCTGATCTTGAGAATCCAGATAAAACATCATCTATCTTGATGGACTTGAACAATTCTTCTATTTTTTGTTCAACATCTTCATGAAGCTTTATTCCTGAACTTGAAAAGAATTTAACTCCATTATATTCTGAAGGATTGTGAGAAGCTGAAACAACTAAAGCTCCTTGGGCATTGAAATGCTTAATTAAATGAACTGCAGCAGGAGTTGGAAGAACTCCTGCCACAAGAACATCAATTCCAGAGGTGCATAATCCAGATATTAGTGCTGATTGAATCAAAGGGCTTGAATATCTTGTATCTCTAAGAATTATTATTTTAGGATTCATTTCAGAATTTGAATGATTAATATGTTTCATGTGTTTCCTTAGAACTTGTCCAGTAGCTGCTCCAATTTTTATCATGTCTCTTTGAGTCATTGGAAAAATGCCGAATTTTTCTCTTATTCCATCAGTTCCGAATAATTTCATCACTTATGAAGGTTCAACTTTATTTATATACTTAACTAAAAGAATTTTTTTAGTATAAAAACGAAAAAAGTTTAAAATACTCTATTATGCATTTTAGAGAGTTTATTATTGGTTAAATATAGTAAAAAAGTATTTAAATACTCTAAATGTCATTAAAAAGAATATTAATCTTTTAAAAAATCATTTATTATTAGAAAACTTTATAAATATTATGACGATTTTTATAATATAATGAAACTCAGTTATATTGTTACAGAAGATGGATCTACAACCAGACAGTCACCTGCAAAAATAGTAGAGCCATCGGAAATGGCTAAAATAAGCAGCAACATACGAGCAAGAATATTGAAAATCCTAAAATCCAAGCCAATGTATCCTGCAGAACTTGCTAAAAAAATAAATATGCACGAGCAGAAAATATATTATCACATACGCGAATTAGAGCGAGCAGGAGCAATTCAAGTAGTGGAAGAAACCAAAAAGCGAGGAACAGTTGCGAAAAAATATGCACCTCAATTCATGAACTATTGCATATCTCTTGGAGATGTAGAAATAGCTAGAAAGTTAGGCACCAGAATAATTGACCAAAAACTTGATAACTTTTTGAAAGAGTTCACAAATGAAGACGGAACACTAAATGCAGAAATAATAGTAGGCAGTCCAGATCCCCATGGAGAATTTAAAGCAAGAGCAAGAGACTCGCATTATGCAATAGAACTTGCACTCTTCCTAGGGCAATATGTGCGGCTTCCAAAAGAATTCTCTGTAAAACTTGACGTAGATACTAATCTAAAATCTGAAAAAAACATGATTCTCGTCGGAGGACCAGTAACCAATCTATTGGTTGCAGAGATTAATAATTATTTGCCTGTAAAATTAAGCTCTGAAAAACCATGGGGTCTAGTTTCAGGCAAGAAGACTTATTCTGATGATAATGCAGGAATAATCGCAAAAGTAAGAAACCCTCACAATTCAAGCATGATTCTAGTGTTGGCAGGAGTAAGATACACTGGAACTAAATCTGCTGTAATGGCATTAACAAGAAAATGGGACCGAATAATACTAAATGAAGGAAAATGGGCAAGAATAGTGGAAGGATATGATCTTGATGGCGACGGAAGAATAGATGAGGTTGATATTTTAGAGTGAGATCAGAACTTTAAAACTCATAAAACTTAAGTCAACTCTCACTTTTCACAAATAACACCACCTGTTAAACTAACAGAATAATGCAATAAAACAACACAACACAAAAAAGCCAGGAAAAGCTTTTAAATTAAAAGATAACAAGGTGATACAATGTTTAAGTTTTTGAAGAAAAAACTTGTTGAGGGGGAACTAAACAGCTTGCATGAACGCATAGCCAATGCCTTTCTGATACTGGATAAAGACTTACGAGGCATGTCAAATTGGATTAGTTCAATTGAGAGATCCCAACAAGGACTTGCAAACTCTCACTATTCACACATAGACATTACTAAGAAGGACTTAGAACAGTTAAAAAAATGGACTAAAGATATGGATGAGTATCATTCAAAGCTTCGTGAGTATCTAGTAAATGTGAATTCTGCTGTAAAAGAGATCAATGAAGAGCAATTAAAGCTAAAAAACGATATGGAAGAGTTAAAAAGCTTAAAAACAGCTTTAATGACTTCAAATGTGCAAAAGGAACAGTTAAAAGAGATTAAACCTTTAAGTAAGGAAATATTAGCTCCTCTGAAGAATATTGCACGCAAAGAGGATCTTTCAGGTTCTGAACAGCTTATTTTAAGAGCTTTATACTCTGCAGATAAGCCACTCACTTATTCTGAACTTGCCCAATTGACTAAGCTAAACTATGGAACTGTAAAAAACGCAATTTACAGGATTAGGAAAAAAAAAATTGAAGTTCATGATCAAAAAACACCTGAAGGCGAGAAAGAGTTTTTCTTTACAGATAAATCAAAAATAGAGCTTTCTGGAAGATAAAAAATCAATTATTTTTAACCAAATTTCATCAATTTTTCCCTTAAATTCTTGCGTAACAGATGATGTGACATTGTGTCATCACAGTGTCACTCTGATTACACGCATTATCGACTACAACGTAATTGAAAAGTCATTTACAGTGACACTATAATTACGTATTAATTACATACCAATTACGCGCTAATTACAAGCAAATTACAAAGAAACAATCACAAAAAAATTACTTAAAATTCTATAAAAGATAAAGTAGATTTTGAGCTAAATTTTTAACATTTTGATTTGAAAAAGCAACAACTAATTTGGAAGAAAAACCATTTTCAAGAGATTCATTTAAACAGACATCAAAAATCTCAGAGTCGAGATTTTCTCGAATCTTTTCTTCAGCATATCCTCTTTTTTTTAAACGAGCTTGAAGAATTTTTAGATCCGCCTTTAGAACAATACAAAGGTCGACATGCTGAGATTTAAGAAAGTGAGACATGTGAGAATCCAAAATAACCCCTTTTGGAGGGTTTTTAGAGCGTTTTAAGGTTAAAATAAGGGATTTTAAGCGATTGTTTATCTTTGACTCAGGAAAAACATAAGAATCGCGTTTTTTATCAAACGAAGAATCCTCACTTTTTAATAGCTTATTCACGTCAATGTAAGTATAACAAGTCAAAAGTGAGAGTTCCTTGGCTAAAGAAGACTTACCAGTTCCAGGAGTCCCTGTTATTATTATAACTTTCATGATCTCAATTGTTTGTAAAGCTCACTTTTAATACTTAAACCCTTGCTTTTTGACATTCAACTATTGTGATAGATGAATCATTATGTGAAAAAGTCCTGCAACACACCATGTTCAAGAGTGAAAAGTGAGAGTTCACATAGGGATTACAGTTTTTAGAGGTATTTAAATGGTCCAAGAGCTTAAATTGTACAAAACAGATCTGGCACAGAGTAAGTTATAAGTTCTATAAACAGTGAATCATCTAAAAAAAACAAAATATTTGCATTTACGTATAGTTTAAAGAATTAAAAGTGAGATGAATTAGGCACTATGTGAACTTTGACTGAGTATTCTTGGTAAAACAAAATTTGATTACAATATAAGATAATATGATATTCTGAGCCCATTGACCTACAGTTCACTGGACAACTCAAAAACTTGTTTTCTCGACGATAATTACACTACCCACTGGACAAGTCCTCGCGCGGCCTATTTAAAGGAGATTAACAATCATATCTTTACTTCCACACAAAAAGGCATGAGGGTTCTCCCTTATACTATCTCGTGCTGAAATAGTGTGATGAAATAAAATGCGAAAGCAAGGAGTTGAGAAAAATGCAACCAGAAAAAAAATTCAAGGCAGGAGCAATATCTGTAACTGTCTGGAAAAACGAGGCAATGAAAGACAAAAAAAAGTTTGAGTACCACACCATAAGTTTGGAAAGAAACTACAAGGACAAGATGGGAAAATGGCAGACAACCAATACATTGAGGATAACCGATGTTCCTAAAGCAGCAATGCTGCTAAACAAGTGCTATGAGTTTTTGACAATGCAAGAAGAAGTTGAAACAGAAGAAATATATTAAAGAGGTGTATACTATGGCTAAGAATATTCAATACGAGGTAGAATTTGTGGATGAAAAAGAAAAAGTAGAAGTCCAAATAACTGAACTTCCAGGAGTTGGCTCAGCGACTGCTGAAAAATTAATGAGTGCTGGATTTGATAATATGATGTCAATTGCAGTAGCAAGCCCTAAAACTCTTGTTGATGTAGCTGGATTTACAGAAGCTGCTGCAAGAAAAATAATCAATGCTGCAAGGCAATCATTAGACATGGGATTTCAGTCTGGTGAAGAAGTTCTGAAAAAAAGAGAACGAGTTGTAAAAATAAAGACGGGAAGTACTGAATTTGACAAGATGATGGACGGTGGATTTGAAACAGCAGCTATTACTGAAGTATTTGGAGAGTTCGGATCTGGAAAAAGTCAACTAGCCCACATCTTATGCGTTAATATAATTGCAGAAGATGAAGAGAATATCGCAGTATTTATTGACACTGAAAATACTTTCAGACCTGAAAGGATAATACAACTAGCAGAAGCAAAAGGACTTGATTCAAGTAAAGTATTGAAAAATATAAAAATTGCAAGAGCTTACAACTCTGACCATCAGATGTTACTAGCGGAAAAAGTTGAAGATCTTATTAAACAAGGACTTAAGGTTCGTTTGATTGTAGTTGACTCTTTAACTGCTCATTTCAGAGCAGAATTTGTAGGACGAGGAACACTAGCAGATAGGCAGCAAAAAATAAATAAGCATATGCATTTGCTAGGAAAAATGGCAGATCTGCATAACTTGTGTGTTTACGTTACTAATCAAGTAATGGCAAAGCCTGATGCGTTTTTTGGAGATCCAACTACTGCTATTGGAGGTCATATTGTAGGACACGCTTCAACTTTTAGAATATATTTAAGAAAAGGGAAAAAAGGGAGTAGAGTTGCAAAACTAATAGACAGCCCTAATCTTGAAGAAGGAGCAGCGAACTTCCATGTTGAAACCTCTGGACTAAGAGATGTTTGATTTTTGTTTTATTTTAATTTCTTAACTACTGCAATTACAGCAGAGCCATCATCATAATAAGGACCTACTTTTATTA
>CAZDUE010000027.1:11421-14939 GCA_964508575.1 uncultured Methanosarcinales archaeon | reverse complement strand
ACATTTGTGCAAGAATTAATCAGAAAACTAATCATGTGGCGAAGTTAAGTTATATCGCCTTAAACTTTCAGAAAGTTTAGCTAGAAATATTTTTGATGATTTTTTTGATGTACGACACTCAGATTTAACTAATTTGGTAAGAGAAATAAAATATGAATCGGAATTCAGAAAAATTGCAGAGCAATTAATTTCAAAACATTATAGATCATTTGAAAATTAGAATGTTTGACTTAAACTTCTGAGTTTTTTTCTCAAAATCCTTAATTTTTCCTTTTTCTACAACCACTCCTTCTTTTCTCAATATTTCAATCTTCTTTTTAATTCCATGAGCATATCCTCCGATCTTTCCAGAAGATGAAACAACTCGGTGGCATGGAACAAAGCTATGTTTTCTACGAAGGGCTCCGTCCTCCAAATTCCAAGCACCATTTGGATTTTTATTGCAGCCATTTCCTACTGCGCGATAAGCTTTTGTTCCTAACTTATGAGCAATTTCTTTGTACGTAGTAACTTTACCTTTAGGAACTTCCGCAATTAATTTCCATACTTCTTCATTGAATGTTTTTGTTTTCATGATTCTTATAATTTTATTTCAGTTTTTTTTGTGCTTTTGATTCTTTCTCTTTTGCCTTAACCTCGCGCCATATCTTCCAAGATTCGTCAAGAGAGACTTTTTTATTCTCAAACATGTAGGGCTTTCTTCTTTTTATCTTTGCTATTACTGATTCAAAAACTTCATCGCTCTTGACAAGATTATCTCTTTCTGCAATGCTTATCATGTTCATTATGTCGAGAAAAACATCTCCCAACTCCTCAGTTAAGTTCTCATTATCCTTATTTTTTATTGCCTGCTTTAATTCTTCTAATTCTCCAGAAATCTGTTGGGTATAGCTTTCAATGTTCTCATTTTCTATCCATGGACAATACTTGACATTTCTCTCAAGAATATCTTTTATTGCTCTGTAGTGCTTTGGTCTCATAGAATTTAATTAAATTACATGAATATAAAAAGATTTGTTTTTATAATATTTTCATATTTCTATCTTAGAAAACATGTATGTTCCTATTGCAAGGACTAAAAATGTAAGAATTGAAAGTACAATCAAATCTGTTCCTATTCCCAGATGTGAATTTCCAGTCAATGATCCTCGCAATCCATCAACTCCGTAAGAGAGAGGATTTATTTTCACAATAAGTTCTAGTGCTTTTGGCAGTCCGTCCAGCGGGAATAGTGCTCCTGATAAAAAGAATAATGGCATTATCAGGAAGTTTATTATCAAAGGAAATGCCTGCATGTCTTCCATTCTTGATGCAATTGCTGTTCCCAGAGCAGTAAATAGCAAAGCAATCAGAAACATGAATAAGAATGCTAATGGGGTATACAAGATATTAATTTTAAATCCGATTATTAAGCAGATTATTGTAACAACCATTCCTTGGATTACTGCAACTGTTGCCCCTCCTAAAGTCCTTCCAAGCATTATCTTGTATCTCGGGACTGGAGCAACTAAAGTTTCTTTCAAGAATCCAAATTGTCTGTCCCAGATTATTTCTATTCCTGAGAACATTGACGTGAATAATATGCTCATTGCAATTATTCCAGGAGCGAGGAATTCAATATAATTTCCTCCTCCTGCTTTCTGATATATTGGACCAAATCCGAATCCTAATGCTACCAAGAATAGTACAGGCTGACCTAGAGCGCCAATAATTCTTGCTTTTGATCTCCAGTATTTTTTCAACTGGCGAAGCCACATTGCATAGATTACTTCCATTATTTTTTTTCCATTGCTCTTGTAATTATCATCATGATTATCTTCCCCACATTCTTCGTCCCATTCTTAATGTATCAAGTGCAGATGATTTTTCATTTCTCATAGAATGTCCTGTTAATTTCAAGAATGCTTCTTCAAGTGACTTAGTTTTTGTTTTTCTCTTAAGCTCTTCAGGAGTTCCTTGGCTTATTATTTTTCCATGGTCAATTATTGCAATCCTATCTGCTATTTTTTCAGCTTCTTCCATATAATGTGTAGTTAAAAAAACAGTCATGTTCTCTTTTTCATTGAGTTTTTTCATATGATTCCACAAGTTATTCCTGGTCTGAGGGTCTAATCCAAGAGTTGGCTCGTCTAAAAAGAGTATTTTGGGATGGTGTATCAATCCTCGTGATATTTCTAATCTTCTTTTCATCCCTCCTGAGAATGTCTTGACAAAGTCATTTCTTCGTTCATATAATTCTACAAACTTCAGAAGCTCTTTTATTCTTTTCTCTCTTAACTTTTTAGGGACATTATACAAGCTCGCGTGAAACTCAAGATTTTCGTAAGCTGTTAACTCGTCATCCAAACTGGGATCTTGAAACACTATTCCGAAAGAGCTTCTTACTTTTTCCTGTTCGTTTATTGGGTCAAATCCGATTATTTTTATCTTTCCTTCAGATGGCTGAAGCAAAGTAGTCAGCATTTTGATAGTCGTAGTCTTCCCAGCACCGTTAGGACCGAGAAAAGCAAACACTTCTCCTTGTTTTACTTCAAAAGAAATATTATCAACTGCTTTGAAGTCTTTAAAGTGCTTTGATAAGTTTTTTACGCTTATAGCTAATGATTTTGCCATATGATTAATTTGACCCAGTTGCATATAAAGCTTTTGGAGGTAGAATATACAAATTATAGTTTGCCCCAGACACTGTAAAAATAAACCCTAAAAGAATCAGCAAGCTGTTTTGAATGTATTAAATACGAAACTGGTTTATCTTCCCAAGGAGTAAATAAAATTTTATCTTGGAAGATACTTATGTTTGTTAAAATTGGAAATTTGGCAAATCTTAGATTTTTATAATCTGGTCTGTCTTTGAACTGTTCTTTGATTTCAAAAGGAATTACTCCTTTTACAACTAAGCCTCGCCTTAATCTTTCTTTTGCAAACTCCTTATAGATTATATGAATTTTAGTCAGGGTTTCTTCATCTCTTGTATAAAATGAAAAAAATAAATACTCTTCTTGTTTTTTTGAATCTTTAATAAAGTCATAGAGCATTGTCTTAAATCCTTTTACTCCTTCGTAAATTTCTGCTTCCTGCATTTCTTTTTTTTGCCTTACTAAAAGCTGCGGCATTATCTTTTGGAATCTTTCTTTTTTTTCATCAATTAATTTTAATAAATTTTTTGGATCTGTAGCTTGATATTGTTTTACTCGATCTTTTTTTATGTAAGAAGCAAACCCTTTCTTTACAAGTTTATCTAGAGTCATATGAACTACAGAATTCTGCAGTCCTGTTTTTTTTAATATTGGTCCTGCTGTTGTTTTTCCAATTTCTAATAGTGCTAGGTAGATTTTTATCTCAGCATTTGTAAGTCCTAATTCTTCTAGTATTCCAGTGTCCATAATTCATGTTTATTTGATTTCTATATAAATCTTTTTATTGTACTCCAATTATGGAGAACTATGTATTAAATATGTTAACTACTTTACGATAGTTATGAAAATAAAGAAAATGATTGCAGCAGCATTACTGATTTA
>CAZDUE010000027.1:0-11347 GCA_964508575.1 uncultured Methanosarcinales archaeon | reverse complement strand
TGCAGATGAAAAACCAAAAGACCAAGCAAAAAATCCAAGTGCAACAATACTGCAATCAGGAATCATCAGAAAAGAACATCCTCAGACAAGGACAGAAGTTATTATTAGTAATCTCCCTTTACAATCTGATTTCTACGGAGTTTTTGAAAAATCTGGAAATAAAGGTTTTGGAAGAGTGAGACTGCAGACATTGCTTTCAGGATTCAAAGGATTTGAAACTGTTAAGTTAGGCGGTTTTACTGACTATCAATTTGGATCTTTTAAGTCTCGATTCGATTACGGACCGTCAATAAGAATTCAGGGAAATCCAACTGAATCAAGTTTTGGTAAAATTGATTTGCGTTATTTGGTAAATTCTGCAACTCTTGATACTTATGGATTTTTATCAACTAAAAGAATGTACTTTGATTTACTTGGAAATTATAATTTGCAAAATCATCATTTAATGCTACGTCCTGGAATTGATGTAAATGTTTCAGATAATTCACGTGCTGGTCTTGAAGCAAAAATCCAAGGCAGCTCAAATAATTTGCATCTAAATTATGTTGGAATCCGAGCAACTTTGATTATTAAGCCTTGAAGTCTAGAAATTCAGAATTCTTTTAGCTTCTTCAGGAGTAATTATCTTGATGTTATCAAATTTCTTTATTCTGAGCAAGTGTTTGTCATAAGTTATAACATAATCAGATTTTGATTCAGATGCACACTCAAGTATTTTATTATCATCAGGGTCTTCTTTAACAACATCCAATTTAATCCTTGGATCCACATTGATTGAAAATGATTTGATTATTATAACAATATCTTCTATTTCTTTTTCTGAATAATCAAAATCTCGATCTAAAACTTTTTTTTTTTTTTTTATTATTTCATCAGAATAATATATCTCTGCATTGCTTTTTATTAGTTGCAATAATAGTTTTTGAGAGGAGCTATTTTTCCATAATGTTGAAGAAATAAGTACATTTGTATCAAGAACTAATTTAATATTTTTAATCTTTTCTAGCTCTTCTTTGTTCCACGATTTTGGGCATATCTGATTCTCTGATTCCTTTACTTTCAAGTCTTTTTCTTCCTTCATCTGCGATCTTTCCTAAGCTTTTTAACAATTCTTCTTTTGAAGGAGTTTCTATTTTTTTTAATATCACTGCATCTTTATTTCTAATTACTGCAAATAGAGTTCCTTCTTGTGCTTGTATCTCATCTCTTATATTTTGAGGTATTACAATCTGACCCTTTGATGACATCTTTACAGTTTCAATCATTTTTTTCACCTTTCTTACTATCTTACTGTAAGATTTGCTTATATTTAAGCTTTTCGAGTCATCCAGGCTATTTGTCATATGATTGAACTCCTTAATATATTTACCGTCGAAAAAACCGAAAATATTTCGGATTTGGCGTAATGTTATATTTTGCCGAATATAACTGCTAAATGTACTAAAATTTTACTTAACCTTTTCTATACTGAATAAAAGTACTGTCTGAACAAGTCTGCTAGTTCTTTGAGTTACCTTTAAAAACTGTAATTCAACAATCTACATTATAGATTAACCTCTATGGATAGATAAAATGGATTTGAAAGATTATGTTCGAGATCAATTAAAAAAAGGGTATGATGCCTATGCAATAAGGAATTATCTGATCAGCCAGGGTTATGCAGAAAATGATGTCGATTCTGCTTTTGATAATGCAGATTCTAAACCGGCATTTAAAATAATGGTCGGAGTTCTCGCAGCAATAGTTGTTCTGGGAATATTTTCTTATGCTGCTTTTCAAATAATCAAGATACAGCCAAATACAGAGAATCCAGCAGTTCCTAATGTAAAAGACAGCAAAGACTCGCAGGATTCACAACAGGATTTAAAGAGAGATAAATCAGATGATACTGTTGAAAATGATGGCGCACCTTCATGTTATGATGGATTAAAAAACTGCCACAGTGGAAAGTGCGAGGCAGGAATTGATTGTGGAGGTCCTTGTTCTCTATGCCAATGGCAAGTCAGAGATCAAGAGATTAAAAAACAACAAGAACAGAGTGAACCTGTGAAAGTCTCTTTCGCTACTTGTACTGATGGAATAAGAAACGGAGTAGAAGCAGGAGTCGACTGTGGCGGCTCTTGTTCTCAATGCATTATTGCATCCACTTCTTTGACAAATCTTGAGATGCTTGAGAAAGCTAAAGAACTCGCGCTTACTAACTCTGAAAAAGCTGCAAAATCTTGCGATGAATTAACAGAAGGGATCCGAGATAGGTGTCTTGGGGAGATTGCTAAACAAGTTAATAATGAAAAATATTGTGAATCTATCAGCTCAGAGACAATCCGTGATAGCTGTTATACTGATTTTGCATTGTCTGGAAAAACAGAATTATGCATTAAAATAACAGATATTGACTTGAGAAATGCGTGCAATCAGCTCAAATTATTAGATGCTAAAGATGGGGAGTGAAGTTATCATTGATTTAAGATAAAAAAGTAATTTAATTAAAATTTCAGTATGTTGTAACTTTTGTCTTGTCTTTCATTCCTTGAAGTTCTTCATCATATAATTTTATGTCGTTCTTCAAGTCATTTATCTCAAGTTCTACTGCAACTCCCAGGTCATGGAATAAGTCTTTGTTTTCTTCAAGAAGATCAATATACTTATTGATATGAGTCTTAGTAGTATTTAGTTGGCTTTCATATCTCGAAACTATTCTTCTTTTCTTAGCAATATTTACACTTCTATCTCTGTCCCATTCATCTAAAGTATCTGAGAGTATGTTTTTATCCTGCCTTATTATATTCTTAGTTGTTATGTAATCGCGGACTTTTTCAAGGTCGTCTGAATTAGATGTTATCTTATTTGCAGAACTTAATATTTTTACTTGTTTTTGTAATTGTGCATTTTCATCTTGCAATGTTTTTATCTGAGCGTTTTGTAGTTCTATTTTTAAAGTAGAATTATCATTGTCCTGTATATTTATTTCAGGAATGTTTGTTATGCTTGATTTTTGGATTATCTGATATCCTAAAGCTAAATTTACGATTATGCTTATAACTATGACTGCAATCAAGATGTTGTTTACATTTTTCATTCTTCATCCTTCGGTTCAAGATCGTAAAGTAATATGAAGTTGGATCCTTTGATATCTCCTGATTCAAAAGTTAATTCTCCGAGGCATTCGTCAGGCATTTGAAGATCTTCAATTTTTATCTCAAAAGGATAGACAAATGTTTCTTTCAGTTCAGTTTTATTCAGCGTATATATTCGTTTAAATGCATCCTTTGAAAGAGTGATTTCTTTATTTCCAAGAGTTGTCATGTCTGAACTGCCGATATCTTGTCTGTACTGCTCCATCTGTTTAACTGTTATTATTGCGTCTTTTTCAAGCCAGGCAGGGTTTCCATTCTCATCTTCAAATTCAACATATCCTCGCAAATATCCTCTGTAATTAGTAGCAGTTATTTTCTTGAATTTTTTTGCTTCATCAAGGTTTACTTTTCCATCATGCATACTCGCGAGTGCTGCTCTATTCTTGAAAGTCAGCTCTATTAGTGAGGTTGCACTGCTAGGTATTTTTCCATAAACATGGTAAAAGTCTTTACATTTTAAAGGATTGTAAGTTTCTGGAGCAGGCATTTTTTTGTATGAAAAATAGCACTTATTATTTATTTCTTGTTCAAAAAATTTGCAAGGGCTTTTTTTTATCGGAATTCTTTCCACATTTAGCCCTTTTTGTTTTAAATATTCAATAACTCCTGGATTTATGTAATGTGCTGCACCCACGGCAAAGAATAATCGCTTGTCAGGATTTTCTTTAATTAGTGCAGCAATTCTGTCTGCCATTATCAGATTTCTTTCATGAAGAAGTTTTTCATTGACCTTCTGATATATGTCATCATCATATTCTTTATCCATTTCTTTAAGTTCATTCAGATCTCCTGAAAAATAAGCTTGCTTGATGCTTGCGTTCTTTTCAGCTTCTAAATCATCAAGAGTTCTTTTTAACAGTGAAATTTGCTCTTCCATGGTTAATGATTCGTAAACATCAGCATGGGCAATTGGATCTTCTAAGCTGTAAACTTCTCTGCCATTCTGCATTGCAATTGAAACAAGATAATCGTCAAATATTGGAACATCTGTGAACTTGTTAGTTAGTGATGGGACTAATTCATTTATTCTCCAGGGTTTATAATCTTTAAATGATAATATCGAGTATCCTGTTTTTGTCATTGCATTATCCACACGGTCATAAACATCTTTAGGCAAGACTTCTGATAATTCTTTATCTTTCATTAAAGATCTTTCATCTGCCCAATAACTGAGTTCAGGATTGTAAATCATTTCAATATATGTTCTGTCAGATGAAGCAACAGCATCACGAACTACTGATGGAATGTTCAGCACATCCTCACTGTTATAATGAATAGTTCCAAATAAATAGCTGTTTCCAACTTTCCATAAAAACGGCTCTTGTGCTTCTGTATAATCTTTTGTTTTTTTCATAACCTTTTCGGTTTTTAGAATTTCTTTTGATTTGGTTTCTTCAGTTTTGGCAATTTCATTCTTCAGTTTAATTGCTGATTTATTGCTGATATTCATGTTTTTTTCATAACCAGAAATGTTATTGTCAGTATCAAGTTGAGTTTCACATGCAGTCAAAGAAATTAATAAACCTAATGATAGTGTGATTAGAATTATCCAAGCATTAGATTTAACCATATCAAGAAGATAGTTTTAATTTTCTTATAAATCTTTGCTTAGTTTTTAATTAACAATTGTTCATTAAATACGATTCTTTATCAATAGAATAATGATAAATGACTAATTATCATCCTTCCCATAATTTTTTACTTCTTGGCATGCATAATTGTATAGTCCGCCAATCAGGGATCCTATTAAAATCAAGACAAGCCCTTCTGATAATGCATTTTCCAGAATGTTATTCTGGTCAAGCATTTCAGGATGATTAAACAGAAAATAGCTCTTGGAAATTATCCCTCCAGTTAGCGAGATTATTCCTCCATTTATTGCTCCTAAGTATTTATCTTTCATCAATCCGATTCCTGATCCTGTTCCAGTAAATAGTGCAATATCTTTCGAGTAGTTTAATAAAAATTCATTAAAACTAATATCTAATTCTTTAAAAAGAACATAAGCTCCTGCATAAAGTATTCCTGAAGCTAATCCAACAACTGCTCCATGCACTGGATTAATCTTAACTCTTTTTTCTAAATCTTCTGGCATGAGCTCAAGGTTTTTCACAGTAAATATAAAAGTTACCTTTTTATAATAGTAATTGATTCTTGCTAAAATGACTCAAAAACATATTGGTTGGCTGCATTCATTTGATACCAGACATTTTCCCCTTGAAGAAATTCTAAGGCGTGAAGGGCATAAAGTTCATTCTCATAGTCATGGAATTCCAGCAATCAGATCTTTTGTTTCTCACCCTTATGACTTGATAATTTTGGATTTGAAGGCTCCTCCTGGACGTAGAGATGTTGAGTTCAAAGATAAGCATCCTTTGGATGATCTTATCAATATAGATCCTTTAATTTCCACAGTTATGCATGGAAGCAATGGAACAGTAGAATACTGGAGATTAGGGCTTCACTTTTTACAAACTATAACTGTTGTAGGTCCAAATCAAGATACTCCAATTTATGTTTTTTCTCCTTACAAGGCAGTCAGAGACTCTAACTTCCGTAAAGCTAGAAAAACTTCAATAAATGCAGGAGCAACTGATTATTTTGATGCAAATAATACGCAAGCTTATGCACGGCTTTTAGAAACTGTAAGAGATAAATTGAGAGGATGAAAGAATGACACAAGAGCAAACACGAACTGATGTAAAAAATTTAGAATACAAGATAGCATTTGTAAATCCTTATAGGAGAGATTATGGGTTAAGTGATTGGTTAAATACAAATCCCGAAAGAAAAGCAAGCTATGATGTTAGAACTTTTAGTAATGCCATTCCTGCTTTGAGAGAATTAACAACTGAGAAATATGATCTTATTATTTTAGAACTTAAACTTGCTCCAGGATTAGTTAAAGATCATGGATTAGGTGAGTTTGATAATGATCCACGGATTGAAGAAATAATGGCAAAAGGTTCAGATCCTAGTCATCCAGATTATTGGAAATTAGGGCTTTATGTTATTGAAAAAACAAGATCTCAAGGTCCTAACAAGAAGACCCCTATATTTGTTTTTTCTGTTTATAATCCAGAAACTGATCTGGACTTTTTTGAAGGAGAATATATTGATGATTTGGCATTAAGAGCAGGAGCTGATGAATTTTATAGTTTCACAATGATAAGAATGGAAGATTTTGTTAATAATGTTGTAAAACAATTAGAACTTGCTAAAAAGTGATCAACCAACTTCCGGCTCAATAACATCGCGGAATCTTGAAGAGTATGCTTCGACTTTTGCGATTTCATCAAATTCATTAATATCTGAAGGAGTTTCTACTCGCAATACATAGAATGTGATCTGAGAAGGATTAGAGTTGACTTTCCATAATCCTGTATTTGCATCAAGTAAAGCGCTTCCTATGTTGAGCTGGTTCAATGGTATTAAGTTTCCTCCTATGACATTTATGCTTCCAAGAGATTTATCTGTCATGAAAATCTGGACATTATAATTTCCAGGGATTATATCTATACTGGCTCCACTTTTTGACATGTTATTTTCAGTTCTTGAGAACTTTCCTGCTAAGTCAGCTATTATTAATGCCCCGTTCTCTGTTACTTTCATTTCTCGAGCATCATTGAGATATGTTTGTTTTCCATAGTCATTTGCCGGAGTTCTAAGTCTCAGATTTTTTAATTTTTTATTTATGCTTTCAATTATTGATAGTGCATCCTGCTTTGATGCTTCGCTTATGTTAAGAGTCAAATTCTCAAGATTGTCATTAGGATTTAAAAATCCTGGAATCGAGAATCCTGATGTCTGAGTTGTTGTTAAGTTCAGAACTCTCTTGACATAGCCCTTTGAAGTCATATCAGAAATTTTTGCAAATGCAGATTCAAGCCCTTTTGCAGAATTTATTACGCTGTCATCGCTTACTTGATATGAATATTCCATTCCCACTAGTTCAAGAGTTGCTTGTGTTGCCGGAAGATCTAGATCACTAGATATCCTATTTTTTAATTTCAACTTCTGAGTACTATTAATAGGCAGCAAGTCTATTTTTAGTTTTATCTCATTGCTTATCTGTTGTAATTTCTGAGCATCTCCTTCGAGTTCTTTTTTGAATCTAAAAACATTAATTAGTTGAATCACTTTTATTTTTACTTTGGCTTGTGTGATAGTATTCATTGCAACACTCAGAGAGACAGGGTTGTTCAAGTCAGTAGTTATATCATTCACGAATTTAACAGGATGCCCTTCTTTTTCAATTTTCAGATATCCTCCTCCGATGCATATCGGCATTTTTGAGCTGAATTTTCCATCTTTAGTTATTCCCATAGTGCAGTCTTTATATCGTCCGCATCCGTAATAAACTATTGCATTGTTTATTGGCTGTCCAGAATCATCTTTCAATTCCAGTGTTAATTCTTTGCTGATTTTTTGATTAGGATTGCAGAATAATGATTTCGAGACTGATAATTTTGTTTTCACAACTTTTTCTTTTTTGCATCCGTTTCCGCATTTTGCAAAATCATCATAAATGAGAGTGTTAAGCGAGCATCTGAATTTTCCTGAGACTTCCGTGCATGTTCCAAATTCAGTCTCTTGTTCTGCGATTTCTGCTTCATTGACATTATCAAAGATTACAGCGCCATTTCCTGTTCTCCATTGAAACATGTTTTTATTTCCTCGAATATTTGACTCCATTGAGAATATGAAGTTATAGCCGTCATTCTCGTATCTATTAAGGGACTTATCGTCATGAATGACTACAGCGACAGGATAAGAAACATCATAAAAAAATTCATATATGTTTGTATAGAAACTGGGAAGATTTCCCATTGGAAAATCCACGCGGTAGTTTGATGCTTTCAAAAGACCTCCTGAATTCGGGATTATTTTCAAGTAAATATCCCATGCAGGATCATATACGAAATTGACTGAAACATCTTTGTACGAGTCATCCTTAACAATGTTTTTTATATACATTACATTATATATGTTGTCATATTCTGTTCTAGTTATTTTTTTAGCATCTTTTGTCTTATCTATCTGAGTTAATACAACATTTGGAACTATACTGCTCTGGATTTTAGTCTTGACATCAGAAGTGCTCCAGAATACAGAGCTTGGACTGTGATCTATCCAAGTTATTGGAGGTATTTTAGAGGAATCTGCAGCTCCATATATCCCAATATATCCCAGTGTTGCGTTCTCAAGAAACTGCGTTTCTGCCTCTGTCTGAGTTATGTTAAAAGCAAGGTTGTATATTTTTTTGAATCTTAAGTCAAGTGTTTTTCTGAATTCATTAAGATTTGCTTCTTCAGCTCCTGTCACTTTCACAGGAATATTAACTTTTATTTCAACATCATTCGAGTTTATCTTGACATCAGCAGTAGTTTTTCCATGTTCGACATTTATTCCAGCTGTTTGGAATTCTTTAAAGTTTTTCAGGCATTCATCCATATTATCCTGAACATGCTGTTCAACTTGAAACTCAATCAGTTCAAGAGATGGAATGTTTGATCCTAATTGACAATTGCTGCAGCCATTGCTTGTCTTGAGATACCACCAGTATGGCAGTTCGCTTTGAGAAAATTTAAGTATGTCTGATTCTGTTTCATCTTCGTTCAATATTAATTTCTCTTTAGTAAAACTCATGTTCAAGTATCCGCCATTCTCTCCTATTTTCTTGAATGCTTCTATTCCCAAGAGAGAGATGCAGTCTTCAACATATCTTGCAACTTCAGGAGCTTCTTGTTCTGTTGTTCTGCTTGTATCAATAAGTTCAGAATCCCTTGGGATGAAATAGTAAATTAAGATTCCTGCAATTATTATAATTCCAAGGATTACAAATAAGCTGATTTGTGCTTTTTTGCTGAGATTATTGATTTTCTCTGATTTTTTTATTTTAGTCATTTTGTCTTTTTTTGTGTTGTTGTGTTGTCGATTTCATGTTTTTATTTTTCATGCATCTTCCATGCATCTTTTTTAGTTTTCTTTATTTTTAGTTTTCTTTAGCGCAAGTTATAAAGTAAACAAGAACTTTCGAGTATGTTACAGTAAATAGCAATATTCCAATTCCTAAGATAAAGAGAGGCATTGAGATTTTGTCAAAGTACACAGCAAGAATTATTGATGCAAGAATAAGAGGAACAACTAAAATTGATGAGAGCAATCCTCTTAAGCTGAATGCTCTGAAAAATCCTTTTTTCAAGCTTTTCTTTATGTTTTCTTCGTCAAAAGAATAAAAAATGTGGTTGTGCATGTGCATTCCAATAATCATGAGTGTGATTGCGATAATCACATTGGTGTTTTCTTTAAATAAGAACAATGCCACGAGTATCAGAACAAGCCACGCAATTAACCATACAACTGCAAGAAAAAAATGCCCTCTGAAATGTTTAAAATTATCATTATGATTTTTTAGTTTATTCCATCCATAAGTGTTTGTCAGTGTATAAAGAACAATCATCAGAAATAAGAACACAAGAAGGGTGGGGATTGCTTTTAATAAAAATGAATTAAGTGCGCTCTGAACAATATTCAAGTCTCCTGAAAGTGCCTCTGTATATATCCCTTGTCCAAGATACGTGTTAAGTTTTGAAGCACTATCTCCTGCTTTGGAAAGATCTGCTAAATAAATTCTAAGAATCCACGCAAATAGAGCAACAATCCAGAATCCTATAAAAACAAAAAATATATCTGCAAGAAATATGTGCCAGAATGGATTTTTTAATTTTAAAGAATTTTTGACTGTCTTAAATTTTTCATCATGATCCTCAGAATTAACTTTTTCACTGTAATTTGATTTTTTATTATTTCCCTGTTCTTCCCCATCCCCTTCTTTTTTTTTAATCATGTTTAATATCTCTTTTTAGATTTTTTTTTAAATAATCTTTAATAATTTAATCATCCTGGAACTATTGGAACCATTAAGAAATGCCCGCCGTAATCAATTCGCGCATTAGTAAATTCATCTTGTGTTGATACAGCATAAAATCCTGTTCCTGGGCTGTTATGAGATGCGGATCCTGAATCAACAAATTCATTTCCTTTAGCCCCTATTAGTTTTACGCTGTAACTAGTTGTTCTTTCAAATGGCTCAATATACCAAGAAACTTTGTAAGTTTTCTCACTTATGTTTTCAGCTCCTGAAACTCCTGCAAAAGGGCTTTCAACTTGTGCTTGTAAACTTATTGTCAGCTGAGAAAGTGAAATTGTGCCATCAGTGACTGCTCCTGACTGCGCTTCAGGAGTCCCTCCCCACTTGCTGCAGAATTTTATTTCTTCTTCTGTGACAGAATACCAAGTTTTTACTTTTCCCTTATCTCCTTCTTCCTCACCTTCTGCTTTAACGACAATGACTGCAAGAAATCCTGATAATATTATCGCGATCATTAGAATGGCAAAAAATCTTGAGATTGAAATGCTATTATTATCTGAAGATTTATCAATGTATGATCCAGGCACTTTTCTATTTAGCATGATTGTTCTTTTACTTCCACCCATATCGAGAATAAATCGAGTTTTAATTTATAAAGTTAATTGTTTTGAGATGATAAAAATTGTTTAGGTTGTTTGATGTTAGATGGAAGATGTATTTTTAGCGTTTTTGAAAAATCCTACAATTTATATAGGTGTTATTTCACATTATCTAAAGATATAAAAAATAGATATAAAAAATATGGAATAAATAAAGTATTTAAAATAACACTTGGGGGTGTTTAAATGGCTAAATCAGATATGTTGAATTGGGCTGAAAAAGTCAACTGGATATTGTTGGGCTTGACAATGTTGGTTGCAGGATTATTAAAAGCATTTATGTTCAAGCCTGCAGGAGTAGAGGGAATGCTTGCAGGTTACGGATTTCCAGCAGCAGGAGTATTTGCTTGGATTTTAATAATTGCTGAAGTTGTCTCAGGAATATTTATACTTGCAAAGTGGCAGCTTAAGTACGTTGTCTATGTTCCAGTAATAATCTTAGTTGTTGCAACTTTTACCGCACATCTTGGAAATTATGGCAACATGCTTGTTCATTTGACTCTTGCAGCTAACTACTGGTTGTTAGGAGCTAAATCGGAATGAGTTGATTGGTTTTTTTGTTTTGTTTTTTTCTATTATTTTTTTATGAATTCTATAATGCTTAAATTTATAAACAATAGTTAAATTGTATTGCAGATGGAATCCAAAAACAACTCTGATAAAAAAAAAGTTGTAAT
>CAZDUE010000026.1:4814-15807 GCA_964508575.1 uncultured Methanosarcinales archaeon | reverse complement strand
GTTAAAGGAGATTTAAGTGAACCAATTTACTGTGCATATTATGCGTGTGGTGGAGTAATTCTAGATAAGAAAGTTACTTATGATGCTATACATAATGTTTTTTATCATTCTGAAGGTTGTTTTGGTGATGCTTTTGCTGATTTATCAGCTGAGCTCCCAAAAGTTTTTGATATTTCAAGAGAAAATGCAATGGAGATAAAAAGAGCAAGTGAGCAAGGAAACTTATCTCAAGTTCTTTCAAAATTAGAAATATCAGTTAGTTCTGACACAAAGCTATAAAAAACCCTTTACATTTCTTAATAGTATGAAAGAAATTGCGTTATCATTATTAAAAACAAAAGCAGTTATTGTAAGAAGAGATCCTCCTTTTGTCTGGACTTCTGGGATAAAAGCTCCGATATATACTGATAATAGAATTCTTATTTCTTATCCTCAATATAGAAAGCAAGTTATTGATGCTTTTCTCGAGTTGATTGCAGAGAAAGATCTTGATTTTGATGTTATTGCTGGAACTGCGACTGCTGGAATTCCTTGGAGTAGTTGGTTAGCAGATAGATTAAATCTTCCTTTGGTTTATGTTCGTTCAGAAAAAAAAGGTCATGGAAAAGAAAATTTGATCGAAGGAAAATTAGAAAAGGGAAAACAAGTTTTGATTGTTGAAGATTTAATAAGTACAGGTGGCTCAAGTATAAAGACTGCTGAAGCTTTGATAGAAGCAGGAGCTTCTGTTGAAGATATCATTTCTATATTTACTTACGAGCTTCCTGATTCTAAAAAGAATTTTAAGAATGCTAAATTAAAACTTTATACCTTGACTAGCTTTTCAGAATTAATTGATGTTGCTCTTGATTCTAGATATATAACAAAAGATGATAAGATTTCAATAATAAAATGGAAGGATTCTCCCTGGGAGTGGGATTAGTTTTTACTGCAGTTTCACAAAGCTTTTATAGGGCTTGGAATTTCTTAATTTTTATAAATAATTTTTAGGGGGTAATTAATATGCAAAGAAATCTGCAAAATCTATTCAGAAGTTTAAGGTTAAAAGATATGTTTCAATTAACACCAGAGACAGCACCAGATGTGCAAAGAGCTATTTTGAATACTTATTTGGAAACAAATAATTATGTTACTGTTGAGGACAGAGAGGGAAAAGAAGCAGCTGCTCCAGAAAGACTTGACGTTATTTTAGGAGATCTATTAGTATTAAAAGAAGAAGATCCAAGATTGTATAATGGTTTTCTTGCAGCAGCAAGTTTTTTACATAAACAAAGTCCAGGAAGATTCCCAATTGAGTATGCTACTGCTCTTTCAAAAGTTCAGGGAAGGTCTCTTGCAAGAGAAGCAGATCCTAGCAGTTCTCCAGATTTAGTAAGTCTTGCAGAGTCTTATGGAGATTACCAATCAAGAGGAAACAGCAGCAGAGGATGATTGTAGAAACATTTATTAGCTTTTTATTTTCCTTCTTATTTCATGATTAAAGCAGTTATATTTGACATGGATGGAGTGATTGTTGATTCTGAAGCAATCCATAAGATTGCTGAGCAGAAAGTTATGAAGAATCATGGAGTTTATGTTGAAAAGAAAGAGCTTATGCAGTTTACTGGAACAACTAATGAGTTTGTTTTTTCTACTTTAAGAAAAAAGTATAATGTTAAAGGTTCTGTAGAAGATCTAGTTAAAGAAAAGAACAAGATTATTTATGAGATAATGGAAAAAGAGATTGCTTCGCCAGAAGGAGTTATCGATCTTATTAAAGATTTAAAGAAAAATAATTTTAAGCTTGCAGTTGCTTCTGGCTCTAGTAGAGTTTTTATAAAGTTCTGTCTCGAGAAGTTAGAAGTGATAAAATATTTTGATGCGATTGTTGGTGCTGAAGATGTTGTTTATTGCAAGCCAGATCCTGAAGTTTTTTTAAAAGCTGCTAAATTTATAGGAACAGATCCAAAACATTGCTTAGTTATCGAAGATGCTAAAAACGGAGTTAACGGTGCTAAATCAGCAGGAATGAAAGTTATCGGTTATAGAAATGAAAATTCCGGAGATCAGGATCTCTCTAATGCAGATTTGATAATTGAGAGTTTTTCTGAGTTAAATGTCGATAGAATTAAGAATTTTAAATGATCAAATATTGAAAAACAGCTCTTTCATTATTTTTTTATCACTCCCATTCCATTGTTGCTGGCGGCTTGTTCGAAATGTCATATACAACGCGATTGATTTCTTTAATTTCGTTCGTTATTCTTGTTGATATCTTCTCGAGAATTGAGTAATCTATCTTTGCAAAGTTTGCAGTCATTGCATCTTTTGATTCTATTACTCGAACAACTATCGGATATTTATAGCTTCTCGAGTCTCCTTGTATTCCTACGCTCTTTATGGGAAGTAAAACTGCAAATGCCATCCAGACTTTATCATATAGTCCGGCTTTCTGTATTTCATCTTCTACAATATAACTAGCTCTGCGTACAATATCTGCTCTTTCAGGGGTTACTTCTCCTATTATTCTTATTCCTAAGCCAGGTCCTGGAAATACATGACGCTTTGCAATAGAATCAGGAAGTTTTAACTCGAGAGCAAGCTTGCGTACTTCATCTTTGTATAATTCCCGAAGAGGTTCGTATATTTTCATTCTCATATTTTCAGGAAGTCCTCCTACATTGTGATGGGATTTTATATTAGCAGAGTGTTTAGTGCTTCCGCTTTCAATGCGGTCAGAATAAATTGTTCCCTGTATCAGAATATCTGCTTTTTCTTTGCGAGCAATCTCGTCAAATACTTCGATAAATACTCTGCCTATGATTTTTCTTTTCTGTTCTGGATCTGTTATTCCTTTTAATTGTGAGAAAAACTTGTCCCCTGCATGAACAATCTTTAAATTTAATTTATATTTTGAAAATACTTGTTCAATAAATTCAGTCTCTTTATATCTCATAAGGCCAGTATCAACATATACACATACAAGATTCTTGCCCATTGCTTTGCTAACAAGAATTGCGGCTGTTGACGAGTCAACTCCTCCTGAAAGTCCAATTATTGCTTTTTTATTTCCAATATTCTGGTTTATTTCTTCTATGATTGTTTCCACTAGATTTGAAGAGTTAAACTCTTTTTTTGCTTTGCATATATTAAAGACAAAATTTTCAAGTATCTTGATGCCATTTTCAGTATGTGTTACTTCAGGATGAAATTGAACTCCGTAAAGTTTTTCTTTTTCATTCTCAAAACTAGCAACAGGAGATTCCTTTGTCGATCCAGTAACATCAAATTCTCTTGGTAATCTTTTGACAATATCCTTATGGTTCATCCAGACTTTTTGTTCTTTTTTCAATCCTTTGAATAATGTACTGTTATTCAAAATCTTTAAGTCTGTTATTCCGTATTCTCCACTATCTCCAGATTTTACTTCTCCTTTTTTTATGCTAGCTATTAACTGATGTCCGTAGCATATTCCTAAAATTGGAACTCCCAAATCCAGGATCTTAGGATTGCACTTTACAGAATTCGTGTCATAAACAGAAGCTGCTCCTCCTGAAAATATTATTCCTTTAAGTCCGCTGACTTTTTTCAGCTCTTCAGTGTTTATATCAGAATTAAAAATTTCAGAGTACACCCCTAAATCTCTGATTCTTCTCGCAATAAGACGACAATATTGCCCTCCGAAATCTAGAACTATTATTTTGTCCATGATATAGAAATTTATCAGGGGTATTTATAGTTTTTTCGTTCTCAGGGGCTAATATGAAATCCTATGTACTGTCTGTTAGCTCGCTTCGTCTGTAAAGTGATGTTGCTCGTCGCGAGGGGTTGTTCAGTGACTAGCGAGAAGCGAAGCGGATCGCTTCAAGTCACTCGGGAACGCAAAGCTTTGAGAGTAAAACAGAAAATAGCGAGCGTCCGCATGCGAACTGAATAGTTCGCTCGCGAGAAAGGCATGCGGTAACTTGTGAGCAATGCATGATAGCATTGCATGCCAGTACCGAGCGGAGCGAGAGGATTTCATATTGGCCGTTCTCAGGCGTTAAATATTTAAAGGTACAAGATTATTTAGATTGTATGTCAAGTAAAACCATATTTCCAAGATCAGGTAAAGAACAAAAGACAACAATTGATATCTCTAGACACATGGATAAAATTGTTAAAAAGAACTATAAGCTTTTAAGAGAGTTAGCTAAGAAGTAGAGTTATCTTTAAACCATTGTATTATTTTTTCTGCATTTTTTTCATCTCGTTCTTTGCTTGCAATATTTCTTATAAACTCAGAATGTGCAACATAATCTGAAAAGTCAACTTTAAATTTTACATTATTGATCATTAAAAAAAGCAGAAAAAGTACAAATCCAGTTCTCTTATTTCCATCAACAAATGCATGTGATGTTACTAAATTATTCATTAGATGAGCTGCTTTTGTTATTGCCTTTTCATTTTTACTTCCTTCATTACCCACTTGCTCATAAATGTGCCAAAGACTAAACGTTATATTTGCCTCGGTGAGAATTCCTACATTAATTTTATCAGGTGCATCTTCAAATTCTTCAATTAAAATGTCATGAACTGTTATAATAAATTCTTCGCTTGGGTATATTATTTCATCTTTTACAACAACTGGGCTTTTTCTTAGTTTTCCTTCAGAAATTGCTTTTATGAATATTTCAAAGTCTTTCCTATCATTTTGCGTTTCAAATTCATGGATTTTTTTCATTTTTCTTATTATAATTAAGATATATTAAAGATTTATAAAGTGATGTGGTTATAAAATAATTAAAGAATCTGTATTTCTTTTGACAAATATTTTTATAACTTTGAAGAATTCAAGAATCATGTCAATAGATTTAGATTTTAAATCAATAGCGCTGCACGGTTATACTCAAGATTTTTACAATGAAATTCCTTGGGATAATGGTAGAGAAGGAGTATCTTATTGGGAAAAATTTTGTGATCGTTGCATATCAGGAGATGGTCCGTTAACTTATACTCAAAGATATACAACAAAAAGACCGGATCCAGAGATTCTTGCAATGAGTGATCCTGAGCTTGTCGGTCAATTAGATGGATTGGTTCTTGCTTTAATAAATGCGGGTAAGAGAAGAGATATTGAAAGAGTGAAGAGAATTGTTTCTGATATTTTGGAGTTTAAAGATTGCCATTAATATTTAAAAATATTTATAAAAGAATTATTTTGTCCCCCACTAAATCCGTGATTAGTGGATACTTTTTTGTATTTAAAAGGTTTGCTATTTTTTCAGAATTTTTCATGAATTTTTTGTTTTCTGTTCAAGATTTTCAAAAGTTATTTAAACAGTGATTATTAATAAGAATTTAGAACAGGCAGAGAGCGTAATAGATCAGAGATAACATTCATAATCAATTGATATCGGGGGAGTTTATTGTGAAAGTAGATGATTTTTTTAACAAGTTTGAGGGTATTGGATTGACTTATGATGATCTTATTTTTCTTCCTGGTTATATTAATAACTTCTCGCCAAATGATGTTAATTTGCAGACGAATCTTACTAAAAAGATAAAGTTGAACATCCCTGTTGTCAGTTCTCCAATGGATACTGTTACTGAGCACGAGCTTGCGATTGCGTTGGCAATGCAAGGAGGTATTGGAATTATTCATTATAATTTTGATACTGTTGATGAACAAGTTCAGCAAGTGAGAAAAGTGAAAAGGTTTGAGTCTGGTTTTGTCGAGAATCCTGTAACTTTAGCGCCTGACAATCTTATTGAGGATGTTGAAAAAATCAAGAAAGAACGAGGATACTCGACTATTCCAATTACAGAGGATGGGAAAAGCAGCGGAAGATTAGTTGGATTAATCACAAAATTTGATTATTCTAGGAAGATGCATCTTAATATGCGTGTTAAAGACCGAATGATTCCTGCAGAAAAGTTAAGAATTGGTTTTGAGAAGCAAGTAATGAATAAAGATGGAACTCATAATATTGAGAAAGCTAACGAGATACTTATTGATGGTCATGGTGTTGCTCTGCCTGTTGTTGATGATAAAGGGCGGCTTTTATCTTTAGTGACTAGGTCTGATATAGAGAAGCATGAATCTTTTCCGCTTTCAGCTGTTGACTCCTCGAGACGTTTGCTTGTAGGAGCTTCAGTTGAGACTCGGTCAAACTTAGCTCACGCAAGGTTAGAAGAATTAAACAAGGCAGGTGTTAATGTTGTTGTTTTTGACACTTCTCAAGGGTATGCAAAGTTCGAGCATGACTTGATAAAATATACTAAGGAGCATTATCCCGATATTCAAGTTATTGGTGGAAATGTTGTTACAGCTAAAGGAACTAAATATTTGATTGAATCAGGAGCAGATGCTATCCGAGTTGGTATGGGCTCTGGTTCTATTTGCACTACTCAAGAAGTTGGTGGAGTTGGAAGATCGCAGGCAATTGCTGTTTATGATTGTGCAAAAGAAGCAAGAAAATATAATATTCCTGTTATTGCTGACGGAGGAATTTCTCAGACATCTCATATTGTTCTTGCATTAGGTCTTGGTGCGAGCAGTGTGATGATGGGTTCATTGTTAGCAGCTACAGAAGAAGCTCCTGGAAGATATGAGCATAAAGAAGGTGTTAAATTAAAAGAGTACAGAGGAATGGGTTCTTCTGAAGCAATGAAGAAAAGAAGTTCTTCAAGATATTCGTTAGAATCTTCAAGTGTGAAAGTTCCTGAGGGTGTAGAAGGAATGGTCACATACAAAGGTCCTATTTCAAAGTGGATTCCTTATCTTATGGCTGGTGTAAAGCAGGGAATGCAGAAAATAGGAATTAATAGTATAGAAAAATTCCATGAGTCATTAAATTCCGGAGAATTAAGCATAGAGCGTTACTCGCTAGCTTCAAAGCAAGAAGCAGGAGTTCATAACCTTTATGCTTTTAAGAGTAATTAAGTTATAAAAATAGTTAAGTCGTAAGTATCGATATTGCAGGGCATAGTGCAAAATTAGTGCAGTAGTATTAACATTCAGTATTGCATTAATATTTGTATTGACTTACATTTGTATTGAATTTAGTATTGTACAAACCGATATGGCTGATATGTATGGTAAAAATGACGCAGACAACTGTTGTTGTAGGAACCCAATGGGGAGATGAAGGAAAAGGAAAGATAGTTGACTTTCTATCAGAGAAAGCTGACATGGTTGTCCGTTATAATGGCGGGAGTAACGCTGGACATACAGTTGTTCTTGGTGATAAAAAAATAAAGCTTCAGCAGCTTCCTTCTGGAATAATAAGAAATAAAACTTGCATTATTGGAAATGGCTGCGTTCTTGATCTTGATGTCATTCAAGGTGAGATTGAACAATTGACAAAACAAGGCGTTTCAAAAGAAAATATTTCAAAGAATTTATTTATCAGCGAGCGGGCTCATTTGATTTTTCCGTATCATAAAGTTATTGATGAGCTTCAGAATAATCCAAAATCTAAGCCATTATTGACAGGACCTGCTATCGGCACTACTGGAAGAGGCATCGGTCCTTGCTATTCTGAGAAATCTGCAAGGCGAGGATTGAGAGCTTCTGATCTTAGGAGGGATGATTTTCCAGATAGAGTGAAAGAGAATTTTGATTTTAACAAAAAAATTGTTAACAGCGTTTTTAATGAAGATATTGATTTTGGTGAAACTAAAAACTATCAAGATAGATCTAAAAATTTTGCAGTAAAAAATAACATCACAGATACATCCAAAATAATTCATGATTATTTCCAGAAAGGCAAAAAGATAATCTTTGAAGGAGCACAGGCAACTTTCCTTGATCTTGACCATGGAACATACCCTTTTGTCTCTTCATCAAACAGCACTGCTGGTTATGCTAATACTGGCGCGGGAGTTGTTGTTAATTTTGATAATATTGTAGGGATAGCAAAGGCATACACTACAAGAGTTGGACAAGGTCCGTTTCCTACAGAATTAACAGAGGAAAAAGGAGATGGTTCGGGAAATGAGTCAAGAGAAGAGTCAAAAATTCAGGGCAAGAAGCTTAGAGATAATGGAAATGAATACGGTACAGTTACTGGAAGGCCCAGAAGGTGTGGTTGGCTTGATTTTGTCATGTTAAATTATTCAAAAAGAATCAATGGTCTTACGGGAATTGTATTAACAAAGCTGGATGTTCTTGATGATTTTGATAAGATAAAGATTTGCACTGCTTACAAAATCAATGGCAAGGTGACAACTGATTTTCCATCAAATATTGAAGATTTGAAAGATGCAGAGCCCCAGTATATTGAGCTAGATGGCTGGAATGAGAAGATTGATGGAATAAAAGATTACGATGATCTTCCAAAAAATGCAAGAATTTATTTGGAAAAAATAGAAAAACTTACAGGATTAAAGATTTTCATGGTTTCAACAGGTCCTGATCGTGAAAGTACAATAATAAAAGAAAGTATCTGGTGATACATGTTAAAAACATCTGAATTGTGTGTGAAGCGTGTGTGAAATATGTGCGGTATAATTGGAATAATCGGAAGTGATCAAGCTGCTAAAGAATTAGTCATAGGATCAATGCATCTACAACATAGAGGTCAAGATGCTGCAGGAATTCTGGTTTTTGATTTCAATCATGATGATAATGAATCAGGAGTCAAGATTTTCAAGAATCACGGTTTGATATCTCAAATTTTTTCCGAAGATAATTTAAAGGATTTTAAAGGAAGCATGGGTATTGCTCACTGTAGATACCCTACTTCTGGCTTTAGCCATGATTCTGAACTCCAGCCTTTTTTCCTACATTATCCTGACGGTATTGGCATGGCTCATAATGGGAATATTGTAAATTATGTTCTTCTACGAAAAAAATTAAAAGAAGAAAAAAGGAGATATTTAGCGTCAAATTCAGATACTGAAGCATTGGCAAATGTTTTTGCAGAGGAATATTCTAAGGAAGCTAATGGTCCTGATTCTATTTTCAATGCAGTTGAGTGGATTTTTAATAATGTTTTTGGCAGTTATTCTGTTGTTTCTATGATTGCTGATAAAGGACTTCTTGCTTTTCGTGATCCTAATGGAATAAGGCCTTTAGTTTTTGGAAAGCGTAAATCCTCTCCTAATAGTTTGAAAAAATTTATTGATGACAAACCAACTTATTGTTTTGCATCTGAATCAATTGCATTGTCAATTCTAGGATTCGAGGATATTGAAGATGTCAAGCCAGGAGAGGCGATTTTTATTGACAAGGATCTTAAGGTTCACAGAAAGCAGATTGTAGAAAAGAAGCATGCTCACTGCATCTTTGAGTATGTTTATTTTGCAACTGTCGAGTCTGAAATAGAGGGAAAGCACGTTTATGAGCTTCGTTATAATCTTGGAAAAGAACTTGCAGAAAAAATAAGAAAGCATATAGATCTTGATGAGATTGATATTGTTGTCCCTGTTCCTGATACTAGCAGGCCCGCAGCTGCTGCAATTGCGCGCGATTTAGGAAAGCCTTTAGAGGAAGGTCTTGTCAAAAATAGATATGTTGCAAGAACTTTCATCATGCCTTCTCAGACTATGCGTGAGAATGCTGTAAGTTTAAAGATGAAGCCAATAAGCTATATTCTAAAAAATAGAAAAGTTTTGATTGTTGATGACAGCATTGTCCGTGGAACAACTTCTAAGAAAATAATAAGTATGGTTCGCCAGGCAGGAGCTAAAAAAGTTTATTTTGTTTCTACATTTCCTCCAATAAGGCATCCTTGTTATTACGGTATTGATTTTCAATCTCGCGGCGAGTTAGTCGCAAGCAATAAAACAATTGAAGAAATCGAGCGTGAATTAGGCGCTGATAAGCTGATTTATATTGACGAAAAATCTTTGGTAAAAGCTGCAGGTTTCGAGGATCTTTGTATGGCTTGCATCACAGGAGAGTATCCTACGAGCATTTCTGGTTCAGAAGATATAGAAAAGCAAAGGTTGGAGCATCATAACATTAATAAAAATAAAGAAAGGAATGAAGATAAAACCAGAGATAAAAATAAAGATGGCGTGCGGTTGAACTCCATAAAAAGCTCAGATATTTCAGAAATTCATAATATAAGATGCTGTTGATAATTTGTAAATGAATTAAATTGATAATTGTTAAAATCATTGGTGATTTGATGTTGAAAGTTTTATTAATAGGAAATGGCGCTCGTGAGCATTGCATTGCAGAAGCATTGGTTAATTCAAACTCCCAGTTATTTGCATTGATGAGCTCTAAGAATCCAGGAATATCAGAATTGGCTAAAAAATCAGGTGGAGAGTTTAACATAAGTAAACTGGATCCTGAGAGTGCAGTTAAGATTTCAGAAAAAGTTAATATTGATCTTGCAATAATAGGTCCTGAGGCTCCGCTTGCATTGGGTGTTGCTAATGTTCTCAGAAAAAAAGGAATTTCAGTTCTTGGTCCAAATAGTGATGCAGCGAAAATGGAAACAAGTAAGGGCTTTGCCCGAGAATTATTGAAAAAATATGAGGTTAAAGGGTTTACTGAACTCTCATATCCTGATTTTAAAGTTTTTAATTACAATGAAATTGATGATATCCAAGATTATTTGAAAAAGCTTAAGCAAGCTGGACAAGATTATGTTCTTAAGCCTGATGGATTGACAGGAGGTAAAGGAGTTAAAGTAAAAGGGGATCATTTTTCTACAGATAAAGAAGCCATGGATTATTGTTCTGAAGTTTTGCAGTCGAAAAATTCTAAAATTGTGATTGAAGAAAAACTAGAGGGTGAGGAGTTTAGCTTGCAATGTTTTGTTGATGGCAAAAAAGTGATTGTCATGCCTCCAGTTCAAGATCATAAAAGAGCTTTTGCCGACGATCTAGGCAGTAATACAGGAGGTATGGGCTCTTACAGTTATCCAGGAAATCTTCCTTTTCTTTCTGAAAGAGATTTAGAAGAGGCAAAATTGATTGTTCAAAAAACAGTGGATGCAATGAACAAGGAGAATCTTGAATTCCGTGGAATTTTATATGGTGGATTTATAGCAACTAAAAATTCGGTCAAACTTAT
>CAZDUE010000026.1:0-4804 GCA_964508575.1 uncultured Methanosarcinales archaeon | reverse complement strand
ATGCAAGATTTGGGGATCCTGAAACTACGAATGTTGTTCCGTTGATAAAAAACCTGAAAGATTCAAGTAATTTTTCAGAAATTTGCATGGATGTTGCCCAAGGAAGTTTGAAAAAAAATAAGATATGTTTTGAGAAGAAAGCAACTGTCTGCAAGTATCTTGTTCCTGAGGGCTATCCTGATTCTCCTGGGGGTAATGAAAAGATCAGGATTAATCAAATATCGAGATCCGTAAATTCTCCCAGATTTTACTGGTCTTCTGTTTGTGAGAAAGAAGATGGGATCTACTCTTCAAGTTCCAGGACTGTTGCTGTTCTCGGAATTCATGATAATATCGAGGAAGCTGAAAAAATTGCTCAGCAGGGAGTGAATTGTGTTGATTGTGTTAAGGGAAAATTAAGATATAGGCGGGATGTCGGAACTCAAGATCTTATTCAGAAAAGAATTGATCATATGAGAAAGTTGAGAGGAGTTGAAAGGATTTAGATGATTAAATATGGTGGTTTGAAGAGATTATTTTAAAGAGTGTTATCCCAAAAGTATTTTAGAGAGAAGTATTCAGATAATGAAAAATTCAGATGATAAAAAAAAGCACGAGGATGAGTTTATGAGTCTTGATAATTATGAAAATCGCGAGTCAATTGCTGTTAATGCCATAATGAAGAGCATTGGATCCAGTTCAAATTCTCGGCTTGTGAAGAATAAAACTTTTTTTGCCAATCTTTATGAAAATTCTTTGTTCCCAAATTATTATTCTTTTTCATCTGCTGATGGAGTTGGAAGTAAATTAATTATTGCTTCAGTGATGAATAAGTTTGATACAATAGGGATTGATTTAGTTGCTATGAATGCAAATGATGCAGCAACTTTAGGAAGAATCATGCCTGATATGTTCATGAACATAATCAGCTGTCAGGATAAGATTCAAGAGGAAAGAATCACAGGAGATATAATTAAAGGTATTATTATTGGATTGGATGATTGTGATGTTTCTCAAATAATTAAAGGGGCTCCTAAGCTTGTCATTGGCAAAGGTGAGACTGCAAGCATGCAGGATCTCATCTCCGGTCCTAGATTCGGTTACGGTTTTGACATTACAGGAGCAATTAATGGTTACATGAAAAAGTCAGATGTTCCTGATTTTGATCCTAAACCAGGAGACGTCATTATAGGAGTTGAAAGTTCTGGTCTTCACAGCAATGGATACACGTCAGTAAGATATAAACTTCTTAATGGAAAATTTGAACCCCGTCCAGAATTCAGAAAACTGTATACAGGAACTCATGATATTAATGAATCTTTCAATGACGGGATTAATAACATTTCTCTGGGAGAAGAACTTCTTAAACCAACAAAACTTTATGTTAAACTAATGGCAAGAGTTGCTACGGATTTTCCTGGAACTTTTGGAGTTAACATTACTGGATATGGGTTGAAGAATTTCAACAGGATTGGAAAGAATATAAAATATGTAATATCAGATCCTGTTAAACCTAAACCTATATTTGAAATGCTTCAGGAAGACGGCAAATTCTCAATAGAGCAGATGTACGAGAAGTTTAACATGGGTATGGGTTTTGCAATAATCTGTAAAAAAGAAAATGCAGAATTCATTTTAAGAACTGCAAAAAAAATGAATCATGAAGCTAAGATTATTGGTCATATTGCAAAGGCAGATGCAAAACAACTTAAAAATTCTACTGAAATAAATGTTAATGGAAAGAAAATAGTTTATACAGGTTATGGCTAATGCACAGGATTGAAACAATTATAAAAGAAGGTTATGCTGATAGTGTTGCTGAAAGTACTTTGAGGGCTGTAAAAAATCATTTAAGTCATCTTAATATCAAATTGGATTCTGTCAGGACAGTCAGAGGGTATACACTTTATTCTTTACTCTCTAAAGATCAGCTTGAGCTTCTTGGCAAGGAGCTTTTTTCAGATCCTATTGTTGAACAGTATAGTATAGACAATCCTTTTGCAGGGTTAAAATATTTCAAAGAATTTGATTTTTTTATTGAAGTGAGATTCAAGCCAGGAGTTACTGATAATATAGGGAATACTGCGTCGACAATAACTAAGGATATCATTAACCGTCCTGTTTTAGTAAAAAGTTCAATTCAGTATTTGCTTAAAGGAGATTTAAATAAAGAACAAATAGGTAAAATTGCCAAAGAATTGTTAGGAAATGAATTGATTGAGGATTTTGTTATTCATAAGCTTGATGATAAAAATAAAGATTCAGGAAATGAAGTTTTATCTTTGCTCCTGGCTAAAGAACTAAAATTCAAGGATGATCCTAAAATTGAGTATGTCAACTTAGATTTGTCTGATGAAGATCTTGTCAGTATCAGCAAAAAAAAATGCTTGGTCTTGACTTTAGAGGAGATGAAAGCAATAAAATCTCATTTTTCAGATCCTCATGTGTTATTGCAGAGGAAAAAATTATTTCTTGATGGAATTACAGATGCTGAACTTGAGTTAATAGCCCAGACTTGGAGCGAGCATTGCAAGCATAAAATATTCAATGCCGAAATTGAGTACAGGGAGATGCAAATTGATAAATTTAATAAAAATGGAAATCCTCAAATTTTAAAATCTGAAAAGATTGATTCTTTATTCAAGACATTCATTAAGGGAGCGACTTCTAAAATCAATAGTGATTGGCTTGTTTCTGTATTTCATGACAATGCAGGAGTCATAAAGCTTGATGATGAGTATGATATTGTTTTTAAAGTTGAAACTCATAATAGTCCAAGTGCTTTAGATCCTTATGGCGGCGCATTAACAGGCATTGTCGGTTGTAACCGCGATCCTATGGGTACTGGAAAAGGTTCGAGATTAATCGCGAACACTAATGTCTTTTGTTTTGCAGATCCTTATTACAAAGGAGTTTTGCCTGAGAGAATAATGCATCCCTCAAGAATTTTTGAAGGAGTTAGAAAAGGAGTGGAGCATGGTGGAAATAAGTTGGGAATTCCTACTGTCAACGGTTCTGTTGTTTTTGACAATAGATACATGGGCAAGCCATTAGTTTACTGTGGTACTATTGGAATAATGCCTCATATTTTTAATGGACAAAAAATGTTTGAAAAAAATTGTGAGACTGGTGATTTGGTTGTTCTTGTTGGAGGAAGGACAGGAAAAGATGGGATTCATGGTGCTACATTCTCTTCTGAAGAGCTTCATGAAAGTAGTCCATTAACAGCGGTTCAGATTGGTGATCCTATCACTCAGAAAAAGATGATGGATTTTCTTCTTGAAGCTCGTGATAGTTTGATGATAAAGAGCATCACAGATGATGGTGCTGGGGGCTTAGCTTCTTCTGTTGGGGAGATGGCTCTCTCAAGTAATGGCGCTTTTGTAGAGTTAGATAAAGTTCCCCTTAAATATAGAGGAATGAATCCTTGGGAGATTTTGCTTTCAGAATCTCAGGAAAGAATGACTGTTGCAATATCAAAAAACAAAGCAGCTGAGTTTTTGAAGCTCGCAGAAGATAGAGATGTAGAAGCAAGCATTATCGGTGAGTTCAATGATTCAGGAAAGTTTTATGCAGTTTATAATAACAGACCCTTAGTTTATATTGATCTTAAATTCTTGCATGAGGGAGTTCCTAAGCTTAAATTAGAAGCTCTTTGGCCAGTTAATGATGCCGCGTTTGGTGCTATTGATAATATTTCAATTGAAATTGAAGATTACAATGTTGAGCTGAAAAATCTTCTCTCGAGATTAAACATTTGCAGCAAGGAGTATATTGTCCGCCAATATGATCATGAAGTTCAAGGAGCTAGTGTGATAAAGCCTCTTATGGGCAAAGAAAATGACGGTCCTTCTGATTCAGCTGTAATAAGACCTATTGAAATATCAAGAAAAAACAGCTGGATTGGTGTTGGAATTTCTAATGCAATTATTCCAAGATATTCTGATATTGACACTTATCACATGACTGCCTGTTGTATTGACGAATCAATAAGAAATCTTGTTTCTTCAGGTGTTAATCCTGAATACATTGCTCTGCTTGATAATTTTTGCTGGCCTGATCCTGTTTACGATGAACTCAAGACCCCTGATGGAAAATTAAAGCTTGCTCAATTAGTCAGATCAAACAAAGCTCTTTATGACTACGCAGTCAAGTTCAGAACACCTTTTATTTCCGGAAAAGACAGCATGAAGAATGATTATAAGATTAAAGGAACAAAAATTTCAGTGCCTCCTACTTTACTTATTTCTGCATTTGGAAAAGTCAATGATATAAGAAATTGTGTAACAATTGACGCTAAAAGTCCAGGAGACAATGTTTATGTTGTTGGAATAACAAAGGATGAGTTAGGCGGCTCAGAGTTTTATGCAATGCATAATATTATTGGCTTAAGAATTCCTGAAGTTGATGCAGATTCTGCAATGAAGATATTTAAAACAATACACACTGCGATAAGCAAAGGGCTTGTCAGTTCATGCCATGATTGTTCTGATGGAGGTATTGCTGTTGCTTTAGCAGAGACTGCGTTTTCAGGTGGTTTAGGGATGAAAATAGATCTTGAAAAAATTCCAGCTGAAAAATCTTTGAAAAAACGAGATGCAGATTCTTGTATTTACAAGATTTTATTTTCAGAATCTCAAAGCAGATTTGTAATTACAGTAAGCCCTGATAATTCTGAATCTTTTGAGAAAATATTAAGATCTGAAAAAATAGAGTTTTCAAAAATTGGAATAGTGCAGGAGAATGATTTTGTGATAACAGTAAATATGAAGAAAGATCATCTTAGCTTTGAAAAGAACATAATTAATGTTCATTGGGAGGATCT
>CAZDUE010000025.1:8738-16202 GCA_964508575.1 uncultured Methanosarcinales archaeon | reverse complement strand
TCACAGTAACAGTAAAATTATCTCCTGGATTTATTGGCTCGTATGCAATGAAAGAGTTAAGCCAAATAAAAATTATGAGAACAGGAAGCATTGTCCAAAGAGTTGGCTTGAAAGAATGTTTCATGTATTCTAAATTAGCTTCAAACGCTTTTTTCTGTATGGTGGATAGTTTTTTAATATCTTTAGTATCACGCATCTCTTTTTGATAATCATTCAAATCATCTCTAAGCTTCTTCATTCTTTTCTGATCTGTAAGCCATTTGTATGCGAAAGTAACTATTACTGTAACAACTAGAGCAATTAAAGTAATTATTGTCAACGGATGCAGTGCAAAGAAACTCTTCATAATTTCGGAAACCATTTGAACTTTTAAAAAAAGTTCAATTAAAATATCTCTCATCTTTCTCGATGATTAACATATTTATTGAACTTGATTTACCCTCCTGTTTTTTTGATATTTTTAATTTTGTTTTTTAAGCACAGCAAATTCTAGCCCTCTACAAACTTACGCATCATAGGATTCATATCCATCATGTGCTGCTGCGCTATCTCTTCATAAAGTTTGTAAACAATCATAATTGTCAGAAGTATTCCCGTACCACTAGCTAAAGTTCCTGAAAGATCTGCAGCAGCAGCTATAACTCCAATAGCAAATCCACCCATAATAGTCAAAGGACCGATATAACGTTCAAGTAATTTTTCTAAAACTCGCTCGTCTCGTCTGAACCCAGGGATCTGAAGACCAGAAGCCATCATTTGCTTGGCTTGGCTCTTAGCATCCATTCCAGAAGTTTGGACCCAGAACCAAGAAAATAAAACAGATCCACCAACCATGAAAATGGCAAAGAAAAATGCACTAATCATATGCTGAGTTGTTAAACTTCCTTGAATAACTTCACGGACAATATTAGGAGGAGTTACTAATGCAGCAAGACCAGAAGTTCCCTGCCCATTAGGACCAAGATGACCAAGAATGTTTTTTGAAATAAAAATAAGCGCTGAATTTCCTATTTTAGCAGACCAGTTCTGCATCAAAGAAGCCCATAACTGAATGTTAGCCATTAGTGCAGCAACAAGAATTACAGGAATATTGCTAGTGTACAAAAAATTAAGAGGCCATCTAATCCCTTGTCCTCTAACTCGACCAAAAGATAAAGGAATCTCAACTTTCATTGATTGAACATAAACACCAACCATGAAAACTAGAACTGTGACCAGTATCGCGGCAACTGAAAGCATGGCAGTAGTTGAATCTCCAAGAGGAGAAAGACCATAAAAAATTGCCCATAATGCTCCAATAGGCGCTGCTGCTGAATTACTAAAAGGATAACCTAATGCCAAAGAGCCGCCTGTAACTCCTGAAGTGAAAGGACTTAATAATCTGATGAAAATTTGCTCACAAACTCCTGCTGCGATGAATAAACTTAAACCAGAACCAAAACCCCATTTACTGACTACTTCGTCCATGAACATTATTAATATCCCGCCAATGATTAACTGGAAAACTAACAATAACTGGAGCTGCAAGAATAAAGTATTTGAAACTAGTACTCCTCCAATAACTCTTGAAGGAGCAAGACCTCCCATGAATACATAAATTGCCGCTTCTAACAGTATAAAACCAACAGCCATAACCTTCTGCAATGACTGAAAATTCTTTTTGCCGTCAGAAGTAGTTAAATCAAATTTTAAAATACCACTACCGACAAGCATTTGTAAAACAATAGATGCAGTGACAATAGGACCAATACCTAAAGATATTATTGATCCAAATTTAGCTCCAAGTATTATTGATAAAAATTCAAATTGACGCAATGCATTACTGCCTAAACCATAAAGAGGAATCCATCCAAGAATAAAGAAAAGAACCAGTATTATAAGAGTCCACTTCATCTTTTCCTTAAAAGAAAGCCGTTTCTGGCTGGGAGATGCAACTTCAGGAAAATAAGATGCGATTTTAGTTATTACAGACATTTCTCCACCCAAATTAAGTATGTAAATTGAATATGAACAAATTCACAAGGTTATTTATTAACCTTTCCAATTTTTGTATGCGCATAACATCTTCAAAGGACATTATTTGAGACCAAAAATTCATTCAGTTTGAACTGCTGTTCCGCCAGATTCTTCAATCTTACGCTTTGCACTTTCTGAAAATGATAAAGCAGTTATCTTGAACTTTTTGCTTAAACTTCCAGTTCCAAGAACTTTCTGAAATCCAAGATCAGCAACATTGACTTCATAAAAGTCCTTGTCTTTCTTGGCTTTTCCAGATTTTACAATGCTCTCAATCCTTTCATTTAAGTATGATAAGTTAACACCTTGAACATGTCCTGAACTGTTCTTTTTGACAAAACCAACACTTCCAAAATATTTTTTATTCCATACAGACGGCTTTTTAGAATCCGCTCTCTTTCCTGTTCCAGCATTTCCTTTACCGCCAGAATTACCAAAACCCCTGTGCTTCTTCTTACTGCCAAATCCGTAAGTGGAATGTCCTCTCATTTTCTGTCTTTTGCTTTTCTTCCGGTCAGTCATTTTCACACCTTAATCATAATTTTTAATATTTTTTTTAGTTTTGTTGTCCTACAAAACTTTTGATTGTTTTTCTCTAAGGAGCTACTTCCCCGTAAGTTCAGTCACACTGACAGTGTTCGGAACTTTTAGCATACGCTAAAAGGGACATCCCCCAGTCACGCTCTTTCATGTTTTTTATTTATTAAGTTTTGTCCTTAAGGACAACAAAAACATTTTCATACCATTCTTTTGATTAAATCATTAATCTTGTCTTTTCTATCTCCAAGAGCTCCGCCTTTTGCAAAAGTAAATTTAATACCTTTTCTTCCATAACCTTTACGAGGAGGACTTAACCTGTAATACTTTTTACCTTCTCCTTTTTTCTCAAGAAGCTTAAAAGTTTCATCATCAATCTCGCCGTAAGTAACAAAATCCTTGACCTTATGGACCATTCCTCTGAATGAAGCATTATCTTCTACAACAGTGCAGTAATTCTTTCTATGCAAGTGAAGCATGAACATAGTATCTTGAGTCTCTGTCTTAACTCCTGTCAATCCTCTAACTCTGACAATTGCAATTTTGCTCATTCTTCCACCGACTTTATAGCCTCGATGAATTTTTCATCCACGCTTTTTTTATTACTTCCTTCTTTTATTCCTAACATTTCAACATGACCATGCTTTATCTTTGTCTGGGATAATTTTCGCAGTGCCTCAAAGCAAGCTTGAATCAAATTATGTCTTGATCTTGTAACTCCTCGAGTCATGCTCCAAATATCTTTAACTCCTGCAAGAGCCAAGACTTTTGCACATTCAGACTGGACAACAAGACCAGTTCCTTTTGGAGCAGGAATCAAAGTTATTTCTGTACTTCCAACTTTTCCTTGAATCTTGAAAGGAATAGAATGAGGAGTTTTGCAGTTGCATTGCCAACTTCCACAACCTCTTCTGATTTTAATCAAATTCTTTTTAGCTTTTTTAAGTGACTTTTCACGAGCAGGAACAGTCTCTTTTGCTTTACCCATACCTATCCCAACAACACCATCTTCGTTTCCAACAACCGCCATTGTAGAAAAGTTAGGCTTGTTTCCTTCTTGGGTCTTTTTCTGAGTCTGCTTGAAAACTCTTCTCTGACCGCCGCCGAACTTACCCTTACTTTGACCAATAAGCAGCAAGTCAGTTTTAAGATCAGGAAGCAAAGTGTCAACAATTTCAGTCTCTAAAATAGGATCTCCATTATCTAAAATACTTGAAATATCCTTGATCAATCCATCTTTGACTTTTTTTCCAAGAGATGTTTTAGGTGTCCATCTTGATTTATCATTTACTGAAGGAGCAGGAACTTCAACTTCATCAGTAGCAACAATTACTTCTACCTCGCCCTCAACTTTTTCAGGCTGTAAAACTTCTTCAGCCAACTCTTCTTTTAATGCAATTTCTTCCTTTACTTCAACTTTTGCCTTTTTTTCTTTTACTTTTTTAGCCATATTATCACGCATCATAATATTATTTTTTCAATATTTTTTTCATTTTAATCCTATTTCTTAAGTATGGAACTTTTCACTTTTTCAAAAGCATCCTGAATTTTTGCAGGAGATTTCTTAAAATTCTCTTTTTTCATGTTATAATAATCAACAACATGCTTTCCGTTCAATCGGTCATTAGTTGGAAACATTGAAGGGTCGCAAGGCACTTTCAATCCACCATCAACTAACCCTTTGACAAGAGCATAAATCCTTGAGCCCTTAACACTAGGATGAATTCCGATATCCACTATTGCCTCTTCAATTCCAGCAGTCTTTGCTTTTTTAGCGCCTAATAATCCAGTCAAATAAGAAGCACTAAGATTTGAAGTTGAAAGATCCCAGCCGAGTTTTTTAAGCTCATCAGACTTACAGGTTACTTTAACAATATCTCCTTTAGTATCAAAACTTACGAACTGCACAGTAAGATGTTTTAAGGATCTTCTTATGACTGCTCTGTGTTTTTTAGATGAAACTAACGCTATTCTTTTCTTGTAATTAGTCTTGCCTTGTATTATTCTCTTCTTTTTTACAGTGTAAATGTTTTGTTTCTTTGTTTTCATCATAACCACGATTTATTTTTTCATTATTTTTTGATTTTGACTGCTAATTTTCTTTTGCAGCTGTTTTTAACAATTGATTTTCTTCAAGGTAAAGCCGGATGTGTCTTTTACTTCTAAATACTCCACCAGCTGCTTTTCTGTAAAGCATCCTGAAAACATCATTCTCAATGTAATTATTCTCTCTTAACCCTTGTAAGTATGATCTTTGAAGCCGTATTGAATTCATCCAGTTTAACTTGGATTCTCGCCTTGCAGTTGCCTTTCCTTTTCTTGAACCATGACCTGACTGACGGCCTTTTCTTTTTTGCTTCTTATTCTCAGCACTTCTTCCTTTTGAAACCCCTTCTTTTGGAAGAACTGCAATAGCACCTTCTTTAACTAGATGGCGCAAATCCTTTTTAGTAATCGCTTTTTTAATTTCCTCTAATCTTTCAGGATTAAGTATAACTCTCTGTTTTGAAACACCTAAAGCAGATGCCAATATCCTTTTTTTACTTTTTAAGTTCATTTTCACACCATGATTATTTTTTTATTTGAATCAACACTTTTTTACAGTTCACTCTTTGTCAATACTTTATCTTTCAATTTGTGCTCCTCTTTTGCTTTTTCCTCATCAGTCTTTTGATCAAGCTTTTTCTCAATAGTCTCAGAATCTTTCTTTTTAGTTTCTTTTTTCTTAACTTCCTGGACTTTTTTCTTGCTCCTTGACTGCATATTATCTTGAACTTTTTTTAAGTAATCACTTTTGACATTCACAACATTTAATTTAAGATCATCAGCTTTTTTAACAAGTTCCACCCTTTTTTTCTGTCCAAGATTGCTTCCGAGTATTACAAGTAAATTATTATCTTTGGCACTTTGTAAATCATTAAGTGTATTACATAATTTAGCTTCTCCTTTAGGATGAAAACCACGAACAATAACAGGAGCTCTGAATCCTTGGCTTACCACTCGCCTGTATCCTTTCATGTTATGCCGCATCTTGGAATGAAGCCCTGAAGGTCTTCTCCAGCCAGGAGTTAATGATTTTATCTTATGAGAATCTTGTCTTTTGAATTCAGGCCTTTTGCTTTTCAAAGCCTTTCTTATTTTCATTGCCTTTTCAATATTCTTGTTTTTCATCATAATCACTCTATTAATTTTCCATCTTTTGAAATAATATAAATTCCATCCTGGAATACTCGCTTATCATACTTTGTTCTTGAAGTTAATTTTTCAATATTTGCAGCAATTTGACCTGCAACTTTTCTGCTATGAGCATCAATAATTACTTCTTCACCGTTCACTTTTACTTTCACATTTGAAGGAAATTCCAAAGTTCTAGGTGATTTTTCACCAAAAAAATTTTTAACAATGAACTTATTACCGGAAACTGAAACATTCATAGGAAAATGACCTGAGCATATTTTCATCTTGTAAGTGCATCCCTCTGTAATTCCATGAATCATGCTTTTTATATGAGCGGCAAGGGTTCCAATAAGACGTTTTTCTCGTCTGGTTGAGTCTCCTGAAAAAATAATCACTTCTGAACCTTCAACTTTCACAAATACGTTCTTTGGAATTGTTTCAGAATCCTCACCTTTAGGACCTTTTAATATGACTGATTTTCCAATTACTTGCAGCGTGATTGAGCTTGGAAGCTCTGCTCTTTCTTCGTAAGTTTGTTTAGCCATTTTGATCTTTTTGTTTTTTACAATTTTTTTATTTAATAACAGTAAACTAATAATCTTCCGCCTAAATTTTTCTTCTTAGCTTCTTGATGAGTCATCATTCCCTCTGTTGTAGACATGATAAGCATACCAAAGTCTTTTGAAGGAAGGAATCTCTTCTCAAACTTCTCAAGATTATCATTCTTGACAGCGAATCTGGGCTTTACAACACCACAATCATTTATTGATCCAATAAGATTGACCTTAAGGAATCCACCTTTACCATCTTCAACTTCTTGATAAGATCCTATGAAATGCTCTTTATTCATGATATCAAGCACATTCTTGATTATCTTAGATTGAGGCTTTATCATGCACTCATTTCGTCCTATTTTTTCAGCATTCATTATTTTTGACAATGCTGCTGCGAGAGTATCATTCATTGACATTTTTTAGTTCACCTTAATATTCATCATAATCTTTCCAATCAACTGTATTGTTTCCATCCTATTTTTGTTGCAATATCTCTGAAACAGTGCCTGCAAAGTCCGAGCTTGTACTTACGTATGTGAGCACCGACTCTATTGCATCTCTTACAATGCCTGTTAGCTCGTCCAACACTTCTCTGCTTTGGAGCATTATGCTTTATGTATTTCTTAAGCTTGACTGGTTTTGCTTTTAACTGCTTGAATGCTTTTTTAAAATCACTTGTGGTCATTCTTCATCCTCTTGCATTTTTACATTAAACTTTGAACCAATAAAAGCTGCTGCTTCTTCTCTTGAGATTCTATGTTTTCTAGGAATTATTGAGCTTCCTATCTTTTTTCTTTTAATCCTGAAACCAGGACGCTCTAGAGTAACAGCAACTTCTAATCCAGTAATGCCGATTTCTGGATTATACTTAATATTTTGAATATCAATATACTCGGGAATTCCAAAAGCAAAATTTCCTTCATTATCAAATTGCCTTCTGGAAAGTTTCCTATCTTTTGCATGAAGCAATCTTTCAAGCAATGCTTCAGCTTCTTTTCCCCTCAATGTTAATTTACATCCTATTGAAAGTCCTGGACGAAGACCCCAGCTAGGAATTCTTTTATTTGTTTTAGTAACAACAGGATCCATTCCAGTTATGTGTTTTATCAACTTTGATCCTCGCTCAAGAGCTGATTTTTCTTTACCTGTTCCAATGTTCAATGTTACTTTAGCAATTCTT
>CAZDUE010000025.1:0-8728 GCA_964508575.1 uncultured Methanosarcinales archaeon | reverse complement strand
ATTCTTATCTGGCGCATAACATTCTCTGTTTTTTTCTTTTTTTCTTTTGAACTTACATTAATCATCATTCACACCTTATTAATCATCAAGCTTTCACAACATACGCGTGCTGTTTTAATGTCTCGACTTTTTCATTTTCTGACTTTACTGAAATTTTTTCATCTTTTAGATCTTCAACAACTCCTTTAGTTCCTATGTTTTTTCCACCTATTAAGAAAACATAAGCTCCTTTTTGGAGTTTTAAATGACCTTTAACTTTTTGATCAGGAACAGATACTATGACTGAATCACCGGTCTTGTAATCTTTTCCATTATCAACAATTATTGTTCTGCTGTCAAAAGTTGACAACTGGAATTTACCCTTATGAAGCTTTTTCCCAGTGATCTTGCAGACCTTTTCTGAAGTGTTTTTAAAAGGAACCATCTGTAATTTTCCTCTGACATCAAGAATCATCTGATAATCCTCTTTTAACTCAGAGATTGAAACAACATCCATTAATCCAACAGGATATTTTTGATCTTTTCTTCTTGTTCCATCAACAATAACATTCTTAGTGTTCAATATTAAGCTAACTTCTTTTGCAGTTTTTGCGTGTCCTAATAACTTAAGAACAAGACCAAGAGCCATGCTATACATCATCTTCTTCCCAGGATTAGGTCGTAAAATGTACTTTGATTGTTTCTTCTTGATCTTCCAAGTTTTTGGAACAGCTATTGATTTTAAATGCGCTTTCATTTTTTATCTACCTTAGTTTCTTTTGAATCTTTCTTGACTTTCTCTTCTTTTTTCTCTTTAAGCTTTTCCTTTGGCTTAGGTTGAGTATTTACTTTCTTTTCCTTGCTCTTATCTTTTTTAGCTTCTTTTCCTTTGTTTTCTAATCTCTCAACTCTTGCCTTATCCTGCAAGTTCAAGTTGGTTATCATCAAGTTTGAAGGCTGTAAAGCAACAAGAGATTTGTTTCCATCTTTTCTTGAAACTTCAATTCCTGCTACTTTCACGATTCCTAATTTCACATCAACAATCTCAACTTTTCCAGAAACACCTTTGAAGTGTCCCCGCATAACTTTAACAGTATCTCCTTTTATAGGGGAGAAACCTCTCTTTTGATATTTTTTTCTTAAGTCTTTGGAAAGATGGGATCTTGTCAATCTCCTTTTAACATGAAGAGGAGCATTTATTATATACTTTCTCTGCTTCCTCCTTTGAGAGGAAGATTTCCAATCCTTGCTCCATTCTTTTCTCATTTAAACACCTCGAGTATTGTAATCTTCATATTTTTCAAACAATTATTGACGCTATTCTTCCAACAGGCGCCCATCTTTCTGCAACTTCTTTTGCAATAGGTCCTTTAATCATTGTACCTTTAGGATTTCCTTTATCATCCTTAAGGACAACAGCAGCATTATCTTCAAACTTTACACGAGTTCCATCAGGTCTTCTGAACTCTTTTTTTTGTCTCACAATAACTGCATAAACGACCTGCTTTCTCATATCTGGACGACCTTTTTTTACTGAAGCCTTGATAAGATCAGCAACTCCGGCTGAAGGCATTCTTCCTTTTGTTGTATTCTTTCCAACAACTGTTATGAATTTCAAAACTTTAGCTCCTGAATTATCACACACATCAATCATTGATTCTTGAGTCAATGCTTTTGTAATCTTTGCTTTTATTGGTTTCATTTTTTAACACCTATAATTGATATGGTTTATTCCTTGACTGGAGCCTGCTTCTTTTTTTGTTTTCTGACCTCTTTAACAAACTCTTTAGCAGCTTGCTTCTTAGCTTGAGTATTTGGAAGAACTTCCAAAATCATGAAGTTTTTTGTCTTACTCAGCTTGCGAGTTTCTCCCAATTTAACTTTATCTCCTTTTTTTGCACTGATACAATCTGGATTATGAGCTTTTACTTTAGATCTTTTTGTCAAGTATCTCTCGTACTTACGAACAAGACTTATTCTAGGCCATTCAACTGTTGCAGTTCTCTGCATTGCAGAGGATACAACAGTTCCTGTGAATATTCTCCCTCTTACTTTTACATCTCCATGAAAAACACACTTAGGATCATTACAGGTCTTGCTAGGAGCATTAACTTGAATTCCAATGTTCTTTGGTTCATTACTCATTATCTGTCCTCCATTCTGGATTTTTTCATTTCTTAATTTTTGTTTCTTACTTTTTCCATGATCTCTTTATTCTATCAGCAGGAGTTCCGACAATGTCAGACCCTTTCACTGTTTTTTTACTATTATTGATTTCAATAATGAAGACACAATTTTTCTTCACTATTTTTTTTATGCCTCTTGATGTTTCAAGAGTCAAGAGGTTTTTTGTCTCATCTAAAACCTCTCCTCGCAATCCAACCAAAGTTGAGCTGCTTGAATCTTTGACTTCTACTTTTCTGCCAATGATGGCTGTGATCATTTTTTTGCTCTATTTTTATTATCTATTACTTTTTTTAATGGTTACTTCATCTCTATTGTGCTAGATGGAAAACCCATTCCTTCAAGGATCTTTTTTACTTTAAGCTTGTGATCTCCCTGAAGCTCTATTTTTCCTTCCTTGACAGTGCCTCCGCATGCCAAAGCATTCTTGAGCTTTCTTGTAAGCTCTTTGAGGTCAATCTCTTTTCCTTCAATGCCATGAACAACAGTATATTTTTTTCCAAATTTTTTCTTCTCTAGCTTTACAGTTATCTTCTGGCTTTCTTTCGCTATTGTTTCGCAAACACACAGATCTTTCGGCAATCCGCATGTAACACAAATTTCATTCATTGCTTGTTTGACCTCTTTTCTTTTACTTTTTTGTTTTGATTATTTGATTTTAATTTACGTTCATTATTCTTGATTGATGTTATTCTTGTATTTATCCTGGCGATTGTTTTTTTTAATTTACGAACAGTTCCAGGGCTCTTTATACTTCCTCCTGAAGCTAATTGAACATTTATTTTCATGAGCTCTTTCTGAATCTCAGAAAGCTGTTCGTTCAATTCTAATTCTCCAAGTGCACCAATCTCTCTTTTTTTCATTTGCTATCATCTCGGGATTCTCGCTTCTTTCTTGGTTTTCTTGAGGCTCTCTGATTTTGAAAATCATCTTTCCTGTCATTTCTTCCATCTTCTCTTCGCTTTACAAATGCTTTCTTTTTAGGCTTCTTCTCTATTTTTGCAGTAGGAACAATTTCTGGAAGACTTAAATCATCGAATTGAACATCTTCATGAATCTTGATTCTATCAGGAAGTACAAGATCAGAAGGCATGATTCTCACTTGAACACCGACAGTTCCTGACTTGAGCTGAGCTTCAGAGTAAGCTTTTCTGACTCCCTCTTTAGCAATATTACCGCACTTTTTCAAGTATCCATAATTGAATCTCCATCTCTTAGCCCTTGCACTAGGAATTTTTCCTGAAATTACAATCTCAATTCCAGCCGCACCAGCATTCATGACTTCACTAATGACTTTGTGACCAATACCTTTGAATCTTGCTGTCCCATATCTCTCGAGAGAGTTAGCGATTTTCTCAGCAACAATTTGAGGATCTAAATGAATATTTTCAACTTCACTAATTTCGATCTGAGGATCTTCTAAGTTAAATCTCTTCTTTAAAGTCTTTGTCAACTTTTTGATGTTCTGACCTTTTCTACCGACAATAAGACCAGGTCTTGAAGTATAAATCACTATTTTTTCACCTAAAGGAGTTCTGATCATCTTTGTGTGGCTATGACCCACTTTTTTTAGATTCTCTGAAATGAACTCTTGAATCATGTACTCCTTGAATTGTTGTGATACAAAACTTCTTTCAATCATTTTTCTTCACCACTGGTTTTTTCTGATTTAGATTTATTATCAGTTTTTGATTCCTTTTTTGAAAGGACAAGCCAAACACTTGTTCTTTTCGAACTTCTTCCAGGAATCCTACCATATCTTGAAGGAGCAGATGCTCTGTTGCATACAACTGTCTTGATTACTAGTTCATCAACATTAAGACCTTGAAAATGCGCATTAGCTTCAGCATTCCTGATGAGCTTCTCGAAAAATTTACAGGCCTTTATAGGATATTTTCCTGGACCGATTCCTGGCTTGTGAGGAGCATTCATCTTTGTATATCTGATAGGGTTCTTCATTTCAATAGCTTCCTTTAAAATAGTCTTGGCTCTTTCAAGGTTTTTCCCTCGGATATTTGAAGCTATTTCCATTGATTGACGGGTAGATACTGGAAAAATTCCATGAGCTCTAGCCATCTTTTCTTTTTCAAATGTTATTGTGTATTGGTTCTTCATTTAAAGTTCACCTTTGAATGAAGCTCAAAAATTTTGATTTTTGTTGCTTCATTATATTATCACTTTATTTAGCTTATCTCACTGAGATAGCTGCACTTGATCTTGTAGCGCCTACTCCAGGAGCGCTGTGTGCTACTTTCTTTCTTGTAAGCGCAAATTCACCAAGCCTGTGGCCTAGCATTTCTGATGTTATACTTAAGTCAACCCATTCTTTCTTTCCATTATGAATTTTGAGGTTAACTCCTACCATTTCAGGAACTATGATCATATCACGGCAATGAGTTCTTATTTTTTTTGAATTCTTTCTGATCTTCTCGAGAACAATCTTCTGCTGATCTGTGATTCCTCTCATTAAAGTTCTTCTTTCTCTAGCAGGAACTAATTGTGCGAACTCCTTTAGATCCATCTTTTTTAATTCCTCAATTGTTCTTCCTCGATATTCGAATTCTTTTCTTGCCATATTATCACATTATTTTTTATGTTTTTTTCTGTTCATTCATTTTTTAAATTTTGATGTTTACTTTTTAGTTCTTCCTGTTCTTCTAGGTCTTATCATTCCTACTTTTCTTCCAGGAGGAGCGTTTCTAGGAGCAATAGTAGGACGACCTTTTCTACTGCTTCTGGTTCCACCAAATGGATGGTCAACAGCGTTCATAGAAGCTCCTGATACGCTTGGCCAGTACCTATTTTTCGGCTTAAGCATATGCCAGTGTTTTCCTGCCTTTAATATTGGTTTTTCAACTCTGCCAGATCCAGCAACAACACCGATTGAAGCTCTGCATTCTGGATTAAATAATTTCTCTTTTTTTGAAGGAAGAATTATTGTCACTTTACCTCCTGTCTTTGCAGTAATCTTAGCGAAGCCACCTGAAGATCTTACGAACTTACCGCCATCTCCAGGATTTTGTTCAATCCCGAAAACATTAGTTCCTTCTGGAATATGTTTTAGCGCTAAAACATTTCCAGTCTTTATCTCATTAGTTCCAATTGAAAGCTCATCTCCAACTTTTATTCCTGAAGGAGCTATCAAAAGTCCGTCAGTTCCGTCATTGTAAAGAACTTTTATCAAAGGAGCTGTATGCGCGATGCTATTAAGGATATCCAAAACCTTTGCAGTTGAAATTTCTGGAGATAGCTTGCAGTATCCTGCACTCACATAATTAAATCCAGGAGTTCTATAACTAAGACTTCCTTTTCCACGTTTTTGTTGTGTTAAATTTTTACCCATTTTATGATCACAGCATTATTATTTTGTTTTATTCTATTTTTCATACCAATTACATCATTCCTAATTCTGTAGCTATATCAATAGCCGGCTTATCGCTCGCAAATTTGACATAAGCTCGCTTTATTCCATCAGGACCGACTAAAGTATTGACGCTGTCAACCTTTGCTTTGAATGTTTCTTCAATTGCTTTTTTGATATCTTTTTTTGTTGCTTTGTATTCTACAACAAATATTAATTTATTCTCAGCTTCCATGAGCCGTATTGATTTTTCAGTTGCTAGTGGATATTTTATAACCATTTTTTTCACACATTATTTGATTTTCATATTTTTTTTGATCATTTTTTTGTTATTCTGGGTTCATATGAACATTTTATCTTTTGCAAGCTTCTCGAGAGCTTTTTCAGTAAAGATTGTTAATCTTCCAAGATCTCCACCAGGAGCAAGCATTTCAGCATTCAACTCAGAAACTCGAACAACATCAAAGCCCTGAATGTTCTGATTCTTTGTCAAGTCACACCAATCTGAAACAACAATCAATGCTCCTCTCTTTCGCTTTAATCTTCTTCCTCTTGCTTTTCCTTTTCCTGCTCTTACAGTTGTATTTTCAGTCCTTTTAATTTCATCTTGAAGACCAAGCGCCTTAAGAGCAAGTGCAAAATCCTTTGCTTTTTTTACACTCTCAATCTTATCTTCAACAATAAATGGATAATTATTAGGAACCTTATGACCTCGAGCAGACACTAAGTCTTTATTTACAACAGCAGAAAGAGCACATCTTATTGCTTTTTGGTTTTCTTTTTTATTAACTTTTAAATCCCAGTTCTTTTCAATTTTAGGAGGGTGAGATCTTCTACCTCCGACTGTTCCAGGAGCAAATGCACCCTGCCAGTTTATATTAGAACCTCTGATGCTGAATATTTTTCTTGGAACTCTGGAGATTCCTTTACCATAACTGCCTCTGTAATCTCTTCTTCTTCTGGAAACATCTCCACTTTGCCTTTTACCTGCTTCAGGATCTGCTCCATACTTTTGGCGCCTATTAGCTTGTAAAGCAAGAACTGCACGCTGAACTAAATCTTCTCTTATCTCTTCATTAAATTGAGATGGAAGATCTGTTTTCTTCAGTTCCTTTCCTTCCAAACTTAAAACATTTATTTTCATAGTTTCACGATCATTTGATTTTTATTTGTTTTTTTACTTGTTAATCATTACTTCCATATGAGGACCTTGAGTCGGAACCTTCTTATTAAGTCTCATAGGTGCTGTGAATTTCAATAATCTTTTAGCAGGACCAGGAAGAGAGCCCTTGAACAATAGATATTTGTTCTTAACAATTCCATAAGCCCTGAATCCTTCTTTAGTATTAATCTCTGCAGATTTATCTCCTATCTTAACAATCCATGAATTATAAAAAGTTCTAGTATGATAACCCATCTGACCAGCGTGAGCTACTCTGTACATGACGTGTCCTTGACCTCTCCATGGACCAAGTGAACCAGGCCCTCTCTTAACTTTCTCTGCTTTATGCTGTCTTAAAGAAACACCAAATCTCTTAACAGGTCCTTGGAAGCCCTTACCTTTTGTGACAGCGTGAATATCAACTAATTGCCCTTCTTTAAGAACTTCATTTACAGGAATTTCTTTCCCTAAATTGTTCTTGATAAACTCAAGCTGTGATTTTATATTTCCTCCTAGAGAAACTTCAAAAACTTCTGGTTTTTTCTTGCCTACATTAGTCTTGTACGGCTGAGTATGGACAAGAGCACGGACTTCCACGAGCCCAGTCATATTTTCTACAGAAGAAAAATCATGTTTTTGCTTATTTTCAACAAGAGTTCTTTTCAAATTTTTATTAGATTTATCAGAAATAATTGTTTTTGCAATCTTAAGCGCGCCATTTTCTTTTTTATAAGCATTTAATCCCAGAATAATAATGTCAGGGCACTCGACTATTGTCACGGGCATGGCAATTGTATCTCCTTTTGTAAGATGTTTAGGTCTATTATCAACAACCATTGCGTGAGTCATTCCAACTTTATAACCAGCAAATCCCAATAATGTAGATTTATCACTAGTCACAGTAGATGAAGCCCAGGTTCTTACTCGAGCATGCTCTCTTGATGCTCTTTTTCTAGGCCAATATTGCATACTTCCATGTCTAGGTGCGCCGCTTTTAGCCATTTATTTTCCTCTTAAAACGCCTATTTTTTTGAAGCAGCCCCAAAGAATTCTCAAATTCAGAGACCACAACTTTTCAGGCGATTAAAAACGCGATCTTAATCATAAGATCTCGCTGGTTCCCTTTTTTGCAACGGTTTTTTCCCGAGTTAATATCAACCCACCGTCGTAATAACCTATGGAAAAAATCCAGGATATATAAAGGTTTGTTTTAATGTCGGGTCTTATTGTCATATTTTCTGATAAAAAATGATAAACATATAAATTCAATTCTACCAATAAATAATCATGGACAATGATCAGCAAATGATGAGTGAAGCAAAACAAAGAGTGGGTAGCATAGATAAAGATACAGAGACACTTGAAAATTTTTACTCGAAAAGCGATTCGACTTTAAACTCAGATATTTCTGAGATAGAAACAAGAATCTCTCTTATTGAGAAAAATTCTGATGAGATTAAAACAACAATCGAAAGATTGAATAAAATAATTCCAGAAATTGTCGCACGGCTAAAAACATCTGCAAGCCAAGAAGATGTTGAACGGCTCAATAAGATGCTGCTCGAGTTCAATCCAGAATTCTGGCTGACTCGCGAGCAAGTTATCGAAGAGATAAAGAATATCCTTGAGGAGAGAAAATAAAAAAGTAAAATGGCAGAAGAGCTTTATAATAACCTTGCAAAGTATTATGATTTAATTTACCAATGGAAAGATTATGAAAAAGAATCAAGAGAGATTAAAAGGATTATTTATAAGTATAAAAAATCCAAAGGAAATGATTTATTAGAGGTAGCATGTGGAACAGGAAGCCACTTAAAATATTTGCAAAAAGAATTTTCCTGCTTAGGAGTTGACTTGAATAATTCCATGCTTGAGATGGCAAAGAAAAAAGTTCCAAATGTTATATTAAAAAGAAAAGATATGATCAATCTTAACATTAAGAAAAAATTTGACATAATACTCTGCTTATTTAGCTCAATCGGCTATGTTAAGTGCACTTTCAACTAGAATATAGTTCTTTTTGGATAAATACATCTGTAGCA
>CAZDUE010000024.1:0-16569 GCA_964508575.1 uncultured Methanosarcinales archaeon | reverse complement strand
TAAAAACAATATATGTGGATAATGCTGCAACAACTAAAGTCAGAAAAGAAGTTTTTGAATCAATGAAGCCCTGGCTTACTCTTAATTACGGAAATCCCTCTTCCAGCCATGAAATTGGAAAACAAGTTAAAGAAGTTATTGAAAGGTCTCGTGAGTTAATTGCTAAAAAGTTAAATGCTAATCCAGATGAGATAATATTCACATCTTGTGCCACAGAGTCAAATAACACCATATTGAAAGGGTTTAGTAATAATCACAAAATATTTTGTTCTTCTATAGAACATGGGTCTGTTGACAAAGTTGTTGATTTTCTTAAAGGTAAAAAGGTTAATGTTAATAATGAAGGTTTTGTTGATCTTTATGAACTTAAGAAAATTCCGAAAAATTCGCTCTTCAGTTTAATTCTTGCGAACAATGAAATAGGAACTATCCAAGATTTTAAATCAGTCAGTGAAATCTGCCAGAAAAGAGAAATTATTTTTCATTCTGACGCTGCTCAAGCTTCAGGGAAGGTTAAGATAAATGCTGAAAATTTTGATGCACTTACATTGTCAGCTCATAAGATTCATGGTCCTAAAGGAATTGGCGCGATTTACTTGAAGAAAGAACTTCATAAAAAATTAACACCTTTGATGCATGGCGGTAATCAACAGAATTCCTTGCGAGCAGGAACAGAGAATTCAGCATTAATTGTTGGATTTGCTAAAGCTCTCGAGTTAATGAATGATGATTATATCTTAAAAGTTTCAGAATTCAGAGACAGATTGATTAAAAGAATTCTCGAGATTTATAATACAATATTGACAGGTCCAAGTATTGAAAATAATCACGAGAGACTCTGCAGTATTGCCAGTTTTGCTTTTAAAAATGTTGAAGCTGAAAAATTAGTCGACCTGCTTGATTCTCGAGGAATATGCGCAAGTTCAGGATCAGCATGTTCTGAAGGTAAAATTGGAGTTAGCCATGTTCTCAGAGCAATTGGACTTTCAGATAATTTAGCCAGAGGATCTTTACGACTAAGTCCAAGTATCTTCAATAATAAAAAAGAAATTGATGAAACTGTTGAAGTTGTTGAGCAAGCGGTTAGGAGCTTGAGGGCTGTTAGTTAGCACTTTCAAACAATAATCTTAGATGATTATTTGATTTAATTATTCTGAGAATCCCTAATGCTATATGCTGTCTCTTTTTATTCCCAGTATTTTCCTCAATTTATCATAATATTGGTGATCACCAAGATGAACCTCTTTAACTTCTCCATTTACAATTTTAATAATTATACATCTCCCAAAAGAACCAAACTTTTTAATAAAAATTATGCCTTCCTTTAATCTGGGAGCGGGAATTTGTCGTATCTCGTCATTCTTAACTTTAACACACCAATCCAAAAAATTTTCAGGATTCTTTATTATCTGCGCAAGATTATCAAATTCTCTGTTAAATACAATGTGATTTCCAAATATTTCTTTAAGTCTCTGCTTTAGTTCTTCTGCATTCATTTTTTACCTCATTAAATAAGTCTTTGTAAATTATTAGATTTTCGTTCTTTTTATATTCTGCAATGTCCCTTCTTAGACGTTTCACAAAACTGCTTAGTTCATTATATAGATAATCTTTTGAGAAATTCTTTTTGAGAATCTCCTTCACCATTTGATTAACCATTCTGATTCTTTCGTTTTGATCAGAAGTGAGAAATTTTTTAAATTCGAGATCTAATTCTCTGCTGTCTAATACCTTATTCTTAGCTTGATGATTATAATAGAAAATCAGTCTTCTTGCATCTTTTTGGTCGTCATTGTCAAGGATTTCATTGACTGCATTTTCGTAAACTAACAATATCTCGGAATAGTCAATACGCTTTATAGACGGCTTTATTTCTGTGATGAAATTCGAGACAGAATAAAGTAATGTTGAGTAGAACAATGGGTTTTGTAGATCTTTTTCTGTTATTAAAACATAATGCTTGTTGTCTACTTTGAATTGTCGTCGCTTTTTCGCTATCATAAATATATCAATATCCTCATGCTTTTCAGAGTAAAGAAAAGATCCTGAGACAAATGCTCTTTTATCGATATGTTTTAATATATTTTTGGCTTGTTCCACTCTTTTTGGAATCATGTTCTTTCCGTTTATATAGAATTCTTCATGAAGCAAAGAAAGAGCTTGAACTTTTTTCTTTATTGAAGTATACAAGTAAGTCTTTTCAGTGCTTGTTAAATTCTTTTTCTTTATGTACTTATTAATAACTGAAATTTGTCTTTCTGTAAAAATAGATTTGAATGCTTTTTGATTTTCCAAGATTTTTTCCAAGATTTTTTTATTCATATAATATTAGAATAATATACTTATTTATAAATATTCTGTTTTTTATTGGGAAAATTAGTCCTTGCAATTATCCCACATGAATTGGAAGAATTTTCTGTAGCCATCAGCAAGCATCTTGTTTTTAAGAACAAACTGAACTGGCTCTTCATATAATTCACCAGGTTTTACTCCTACAAACATAACAACATAATCTCCGAAAATGTCAATTGCTGTTGAGCTAGAATAGTTTTTCGGAAGAAACTTGTAAGGATTCCCCACAATTTTAAGAATTTCTGGCTTTTGCTCTTTAACTTCATAGTCAAATAAATGCATGAACTTTATTCCCTGATTTTTTCTTTCTTTATCAAAGTGCTTTAAATAATGAGATAATCTTGGATCAAGCCAAAAAGCTTTTGCTCCAATAAAATAAACTGTTTGTTTCTCTTCCAGTATTAATTGCAGATAGTTTTTGAATCCTTCAGTGCCTTTAAAGAAGTAAGCTTCTGAATCTTGCTGCTCTGACTTATAGATCTTTTTCATGTCAGGAAGAAAATTATTCAGCGCGATCTCTTTTTCTAATATTATTTCTCTCAATCTTTCAGGATTATTTGCTTTAAAAAACTTTTCTCCTTTGATGAAAGTCTCTGAGACTAATCCTTTCTCGATAAGCTTGTTCAAAGAATCATAAACATTTCTCCTGTGAACTTTTGACTTTATCGATATCTTATTAACATTTGACTCTCCAAGATTAAGCAAAGATTCGTAAACTCTCGACTCGTTGAGAGATAATCCTGATTTTTGCAGTATTTCCTGGAACATGCAATAAGATTACTTCCATCTTATTTAACTCTTTCTATTTTGGTGGTACTCACCACCGCTAAAGTTTATATAATTCAATAATTACTAGATAGTAGCAAACAATATACAATAATTTGTAATAAAATGGAGGGTAGCTGAGATTGCTAAAATTAGCGTCAGCTATATTAAAAATGGCATTTGTAAATCAATCAACAGGATACTTGATCTTAGTTTTATATGGAATTTTCATGATAGTTATTACTTATTTTTTTGCAAGGTGGAAAAGGTATAATTCAATACAGGGATTTTTAGTTGCAGAACGAAATGTTAATTGGTGGCTTGGAGCAACAAGTATAGCTGCATCCTGGATATGGGCTCCTGCTTTATTTATTTCAGTTCAAATGTCTTACGAGAAAGGACTGCCAGGAATATTTTGGTTTGTTTTTCCAAACATGATCGCACTTCTCATTTTCATCTTTCTAGCTCCAAAAATCAGAGAGAAACTTCCTTATGGCTATACCTTACCGCAATACATAAAACACCGCCTTAATAGTAATAGAGTCCATAAGATTTACTTGTTCCCATATTTCTTTTATCAATTAATGGCAGTCGCAGTTCAATTATTTGCAGGAGGGAGTTTAGTCTCATTATTGACAGGAATTCCTCTAGTTAATGGAATGTTAATTATGTCCATAACAGTATTAATATATGCGTTCATCTCCGGACTTGAGTCTTCCTTTGTTACAGACTTTATTCAGTTCATCCTGATAATATGCGGATTAATCGTTGTTCCGTTAGCAATTTTATCTGCAGGAGGATGGTCTTCTGTAACATCAGGAGCAGGAGGAATTACTGGACAGTTCACAAATATTTTTGATCCTGGAGTTGCATTTTCTTTTGGAATAGTTACTGCAATTGGTTTAATATCTGGAGCAATTTCAGACCAGCAATACTGGCAAAGAACATTTGCAATCAAGAAAAGTAATCTTGTTCCATCTTTTATTTTTGGAGCAATAATGTTTGGAATTGTGCCAATAGCACTTTCATTTTTAGGATTCTTAGCAGCAAATAAATCTTTAGGAATTACTCTTCCTCAGGGAGTTGATACTTCAATGATTGGCGTTATTACTGTAAGTAAATTGCTTCCTGTTTGGGCAATGATACTTTTTGTGATAATGCTTCTTAGCGCGCTTTATTCAACATTAGATTCAGGAGTTGTAGCTGCAAACTCTCTTTACGTGACAGATATTGTCAAATATACTGAAAAAGAAAAGGAAATTTTAAGAAAAATCGATGAGGGAAAAAAGCTTACTCCAGAGGAGGAAAAAATTGGAAAAGTACTTGATGAAAAAGGAGTTTTCAATTCACGAGTTGCGATGCTCGGAATAACAATTCTTGGATTCTTTACAGCCCTTGCAGCTGCATACATTCCTGGCTTTGGATTAAAGCATTTATGGTGGATCTTTAATACTGTTGCAGCTTGCGTTGTAGTTCCCACAGTATTGAGTTTATATTATGATAAGCTTGATGAACGAGGAGTATTTTATGGAGTATTAACTTCGTTTATAATTGGAGTTCCTCTGTTCGTATATGGAAATATAATTGATAATCCTTACATGATAGTTGGAGCTTCGTTGTTTATCATAGGAATTAGCACAGCTTTCTGTTTATTGATAAAGAAAAAAGATAATGTAACTCAAAAAAAGATAATGTGAATGCTAAAGCTTAGACCAAGCTTAGTTGTTTTGTTTAATAAAATTTCCATATTCAAGATTTTTTTATTATTTTAAAGACTACAAAAATAATTATACTTCCTATTAAAATTAAAAATATTGCCAGATAAGGCAGTATATTCTTTGTATTATCTTCAGGTACACAATAATTCGAAACAGTAGTTACAACTAACCAATTTCCAACTTTTTTGTAAGATGCATAATAGCAGGAATTATAAATAGTTCTTTCTTCAATCAATTTTGACTCTCTATCTGATGAATAAGGCACAAAAATCAAATTTCCTTCTTGACTATAGGTAGGCAGATCAGTTATGTTATCTTTATTTAGCACCCAATTCTGAATTTCTTGACTGAATATTGGTTTTATTTCAGTAATATTTTCAACACAAATAGAATCCAAATATTGGAATATCTGTGGATGCAATGTTTGTGGAAATTGTGAATGAAATGAAACATTTTCAAAAAAATCAGATCCTAATTCCATTATAATTGCATCACCAGAATATCGAGGAGGATCCCCCGAGTCATTTATACTCATGTAAATCATTCTTAAGTATTGAAGATTTAAATTTTCAAGATTTAAATCCAAGTTATTAACGTATGTTCGTGAAACATTAACAGAACAATTGTCATTCAAACAAGTAACATTCTGTTGAAAAATGGAATCCTCAATATCACACTTAATGACAATAGATGGAGGAGAAAAAGGACGAGCATAAACTAAAGTAGATAAAGATAGAATAAAAATGAACAAGATTGTAAACCTAAATAAGTTTTTAATCATATTAATATTCTCAAAAGTGAATTTTTATTTAATACTTTCTATGAATTTGCACATTAGGAAGTTGTTTTTTATTTTCTCTCTTGAAATAGTTTATCTTTTTACTTTTTTAAATGACATCTCATTTTTTCAATTTCTCTTCCAAGCACCATTCATCTGTTCCGTGCATGAATATTGTGAATGTTGCAATTGATAATGCTAAATCTCGAATCATTAAGTCATTGTATCCTAAAGTAGATACTATTCCTAGTAAATGTAATGAAAGTAATAAAGCAGATATTCTTGTTGCAAATCCAATCAAAAGCATTATTCCTAAAACTGTTTCAAATCCCCCATTAATTAGAACAAAGGAGTTCTGGGATATTGGCAATGATGAAGTCCATGATGGTAGAAAACTTATCCACGAGCTTGAGTCAAAAAGCTGATTAATCCCGAACCACAAGAATAATAATGCAGTTCCCAATCTCAGGATAATTGGTGCGTATTTTTTTAAAGTTTCATCATCCATTTTAAGTCATTTAGATTTTTGATTAAAGTATAATTCAGTCATTTATCAATAACAATCCCTTTATCTGTAATTTTAAATGGAATAAACCCTTTAGAATGGTTTGTTCTTCTCATTTTGATAATTTCTAAACTTCTTGATTTTGGATCATTGTGCATTGTTATTACAGAATCTGCTACGAATTCTTCAACTCCGAATCTTGATATGTTAGAACCGACATTATCTGATGATACAATTTCAGAAGTCAGTATTGCAGTACAATCTAATTTTTTCAATTCAGACATTATTAAGAAAAGAGATTTTCTAACTTCATAATCATTCTCTAAAGCCATTCCAAATGCAGAAGTTGAATCGATAACAACTCGCTTTGCTCCTAATCTTGCGATTTCATTAAGCATCTGTGATTGAAAATTAGTTAATTCATAAGGATATACATAGACGAATCTGCATTTTTTTTCTCGCTCTAATATATCAAATTCCCATCCAAACATCAAAGCGTCTTTTTTCAAGTCCTCAATATTTTCTTCAAATGAGAAGTAAGCTCCTTTTTCTCCTTCGTTTATTCCATTATGCAAAAATTGAAGAGCAAAAATCGTTTTTCCAGTACCCGGAGCTCCTGAGATTAGATTCACAGATTTATTGACTAATCCTCCTTGACATAGCTTGTCAAATCCACTAATTCCTGTTTTTACTCTTAGAGCAGTCATTTTAATCCTTTTGTAATCTTATCGCAATCCTATTGTGATGAAAAATATTTGTAAAAAAAATATTCTCTATTATGTTCCTCTTGTCAACTCATCCAGCATTTTTGAAAGTTCAGCTTCTTCTTTCTGCATTGCTTTTGAGTATGGAAGAACTGAAGCAATTAGTACAACCAGACCTACAAGCACAAGTACATTAAGCGCTGATAAGTCCAGTACATTATTCATGAATCCCAATATTGCCATAATTATAAATGCGAAGTACACAGATGTTCCTTTGTTCAGTATTAAGACTGCTCTTTCTCTGTTTAATCTTAGTTTTTCAATTCTTAAGTCTATGACTTGCTTTTCAAGTTCAGTCAATCTTCTTTTTGGTAAATTTTCCAGATCAATGCTCATTTAACTCTTTAGTGAAGCTTCTTATATAAATGTTTTTTATCATTCCAGAATAAATAAAAGATGAATTAAGATAATTTTTTAAACAAATACGTAAGACACAGTTCATGTATAAAGAATTCAAAGGCAAAAATTTAAGGAAAAAAGTGCTTGAACAAATACAAGAATACTGGCCAATACACCCTTCAGAAGTCTGCAGAAAAATAGGCATAGCTGACACTGTTTCAAATATCTCAAAAATCAAGTATCATTTTGACATATTAAAAGAGCAAAAAAAGATTAACACTAAAAAAATAGACCGAGCTCTAGTTGCATGGCCTGTTGAGATTGAAGAATCAAGATTTGAAGTTAAAAGATTCAGATAGGTTTTTGAAAGTATACAAATTCAAATCATAAGCATTAAATACTATATCAATAATACTCTAGGAAAACCAAAAAATGTGGTGGTAGTATGGGAAATAAGCGTTTGGTAAATTTAAACAGAGATTTAGACAAGTACATTAGTAAAAGGAGAAAAGATTCTGATTTTGATGATATTCCTATTAGAAAGATAGAAAAAGATCCTGTTATCGAGATTAAAGAAGAAAAAATAAATTTAAGCAGTTCTAAAGCTCCTTCAAGCTCTGAAGTTAAAAAACAAGCAGAAGAGGATTTTGAAAAAATTCAGATAGAAGAGGCAGAAGTTGAAAAGCCTTTCTTCACAAGGATGGTTGACATGTTCTTCAAGAAAAATGCAGAGGATGAGACTGTAAAATATGAATCTGTTGAAGTTCCAAAAGAGCCAGTTATTAGTCAAGATGAGAAAATGGAAGACTTAAAGAAAGCATTGAAAGTTGCTTTATTTGCAATGGAACGAATGGATGCTCGTGATTTTGACAAGTTCAAGAAGTCAGGGACTTTCCTTGAGTATAAAGGACTTCTTGAAAAGTACAAGATAAAGAAGCTTTGAGAAAAATATCAAGTTTTTCTATTTTTTATCATATTTATTTAAAACAGTTATTTTCATAAACAATTAGCTCTAAATACAAGAAAAATATTTAAAAAAATTATGCCGCTATTCTTTCTTGATTTGTATCCTGCATTGCATCTTTCTTAAAATATGCAGTCACAGTGGTTGATTGTCCTTTTATTACAGAATAAACAACTGCATCTGCTGTCGATTTTAATATGTTCATTCCATCGCCCATTGTTCCTTTATCTACTTTTTCAAGCATCAAATTCATAATTGCTTCAGGATCCATGCTCTCATAATCTATAGTATTATTCCTTGCTCGTCTCACTGCATCTAGAATTCTAACATCTCCTGCGTAATCTCTAACTACAACTTTAAGATAATCTCTTGATTCAAAAAGAGCAATATCGAGATACATTGAAGATACTGCATGCTTTGGAACATTTCCTGTTAATTCTATACAAGCATGAGTTATATCTCCTTCTTTTTCTAAAGATATTCCAAGTGCACTCATATTCTGTCTTAAATAATCTTGAAGTCTTCTTGTAGAATCACTCGCAGAATTAACATGATTTGCGTAAGATCCTTCTCCTAACAAACGATATGACCTGTCTCTTAATGCCTCTTCTTGATTGGTTCCCAAGACTTCTTGCTCTGTATTCACACCACTGATTGAAGAAACAGACCGAGATTGTTCTCTTGGTTCAAAAAGCGTGTCAAGGGTCATTTTTATTGCCTCCAGTTTGTTTTTTTATAGTTTTTTAGACTATCCATGATAAATCATGATGATTCATTTACATTAAAAGCGTATTCTGACAGTTTTGCTGATATTTTATCGTGCTGCTCAGTCAAGTATTCATAAGAATCAGCATCGTACTGGTTTGTTATTAAAGTGTTAACACTTTCTCTCAAGTATCTGTTTTTCAAAAGTTTGCTTATCATTTTACGCACCTTTTTGACTGTTTTTGTATACTAAACACCTAAACTTATACATGCCCTGTATTTAGTATATGCACACTATATGTCATATGTCTTATCTCAAGCTATAGTTAACACTTATGCTTATAATGCTTAGCTTCAATTATTGATATGTTTTTACCAGTTTTAGTTTAGAAAATGAACTAAATTGTGGAAATTTTAACAATTTTGAAAGAACTTGCGCGGAAATAGAAAATAGTGTGCTCAAAAAAAATAGTTTGCAACAGAAAACTTAGAATAAGACAACCAAATCCTAATATTTATAAATCCCGTTGCAACTAAATAGAGAATGTTAGATTTTCTGATAAAAGCAAAGAACTTTGAAAAACAACCCTGGAAGATGTTCTTCATTGGATTAATCTATAGTTCTTTAGCTATTTTAATGAGTTTATGGGTTTTTAAGAGCCATGCTACCTTAGTAATGATCTTCTTGACTGTTCTTTCATGCATGCACTTCACTTATATTTTGTTCAGGATTGAAGAAAAAAGAGATTTAAAATCAAAAACAGAAAAAAAATTTCTCATAAAACAGCATGGTCCTGCTTTGACGTTTTTAGTATTTTTATTTTTAGGATTTACAGTTTCTTATTCGTTATGGTACATATTCTTGCCCTCTTCTGTAAGCCAGGATTTATTCTCATCGCAGATTGATGCTTATAACAAGGTCAATGTTACTGGAAATGCAATAAATTCAGGAGCTTTAATGCCTATTTTTATGAACAACATGCGTGTTCTTTTGTTCACGATTTTATTTGCGTTTTTCTATGGAGCCGGAGCTATTTTCATATTTGCATGGAACGCTTCAGTAATTGGCTTCGCGATAGGTAATGTTTTCAGGAATAAGTTAGCAAATGTTGCTGCAACACTTGGATGGGCAAATATCGCATCTTACTTTGCTATTTACTCGCAGAGCATTTTAAAATATCTGACTCACGGAGTTTTAGAGATTCTTGCGTATTTCATGGGTGCATTAGGGGCAGGAATAATTGCTATTGCAGTAATAAGGCATGATTATAATGATAAAAATTTCAGTTCTGTGTTATTAGACTCTTTAGACTTGATTGTACTTTCAGTCATACTTTTATTATTTGCAGCAATAATTGAAGTTTATGTTACTCCAGCATTTTTTTAGAATATTAAAATTTTTCAAGAGTTCATAGTGGCAAAAACTCTAATAATCAGTAGAAACATATAAAAACATATCAAGAGAAACATATAATGATGAAAAAAAAGGGAAGAAGTGAGATTTCGAACATAGTACTTATCAGCTTAATTCTTGTTTTTATATTATCATTGCCGCAATATTCTTATGCTCTTGTAAGTTTTGATGATATTTCTAAAGATGTATATAGTATCGGAGAGAAAATTTCTGTTAAAGGATATATTCTGGAGGAGTTCGATGCCCAGGGAACTTTTGAGTTAAATCTTGAATGTGGATCTGAGACAAGATTAAAGTCACGAAGTATTAAAATTTCAAAGGGCTCAAAGTACAGCTTTTCAGAAGAATTAACAATACCTTCTTCAAGTTCTGGTGACTGTGATATAAAAGGAGTTTTTATTTATAATGCTACCCTGCAGGATTCTTCTCAATCCAGCAGTTTTACAGTTTCAAAAGATCTTGATGGGAACTTTTCAGTGAATAAAGAAAGAATACAATTAGGACAGCCTGTCAAGATTTCAGGAAAAATAGTAAAAGTTAACGGTCAATCACTTAATGGACTTGCAGAAATCTATTTCAAGCAAGGAGAAGAATTAAAATCTTTAGAATCATTAAGCATCACAGATGGAAAATTAGATTATGACTTTTTAAGTGCATATCCTGGTGATTATCAAATTTCAGTCTACGCAAAAGATCTTTTCGGAAATGAGAAAACTTTTGAGAACATACTGTCTTTTTCTGTTGACGATAAGCTTCTTGTAGAGGCAGAACTTCCAAAAGAAAGTTACAAGCCCCTTGAAAAAATTCTAGTTAAAGGGAAAGTTTCAACTACTGTCGATTATATACTCCAGAATCCTGAGATAAACATAATATTTAACGAGAAGATATACAAGACAAAGCTCAGCGGAAAGACATTCAGTTATGAGATAATAATTCCTGAAAACATAAAATCAGGAAGCCACGAATTAATTGTTCGAGCGCAAGACAATTCAGGGAACAAAGGGTCTGTTCCTCTCAAAGTGTCGATAACTCAAGTTCCTACTTCCTTACTTGCACAGCTTCAAACAACAAAGATAAAACCTGGGATGAACCTAAGCTTAAGTCCTACCCTCTATGATCAGGCAAATGATCTTATGATGGAGACAATAACTGTACAAATATTAGATCCTGATAAAAAAGTTATTTCTGAACTAAGCACGAATTCAGGAGATAAAACAGTATTGGAAATCCCTAACTTTTTAGCTCCTGGAAATTATGTAGTAAGATCTGAATCAGCAGGAATCAAAAGAGAAGAAAAATTCACAGTGGAAGATCTTCAAAGATTGGACTACAAAATCAATGGAACAATAGTAAAAATAACAAATTTAGGTAACATAGCGTATAATGATAATGTTGCACTCAGATTAACAAGAGAAGATGGAAAAGAACTCGCGCTAGTTAAGCGTGTTTCAATTGCTCCTGATTCAAGTATTGAGATAAATCTAAATAAAGAGCTTCCTGGAGCATCTTACTCTCTAAGTGTTCCTGAAATTTCCCAGGATAGTTATCAGATAACAACTAAAGATGAACGATCTTTTTTCAAAAAAGCTTTTGGAAACTCAGTTACTGGAGCAACTGTAAACGAGAACAATGAAGCAAAAAAAAGCAGTCCTGCATTAATGATATGGTCAATAATAATAATAATTGGATTAGTTGGTAGCTTTGTTTATTACAACTTTTTTGCAGGAAAAATAAAAGCAAAAGAATACTCAGATGATCTCTCTCCTGAAGAAGCTGAAAAGCTTAATGAGATTTTAAGAAATAAAAAATTAGCTAAATCAAAATCTCAGTCTGATAAAGAGATTAATCTTAAGCATCCTGAAAGGCATGATCCTGCAATACAAAAGTTTGTTCAAGAAAGCTTAAAAAAAGCAGAAGAAGTAGAAACTAAAAACAAGATTTCTGACCAGATTGAAGAAAGTCTTAAAGTGAATGAAATGAACGAGCCAGATCCTGATCTTAACAGTCTAGCGAAGGAACAGGATGATTTCAAGAAAGATCTAGGTGCTTGAGTATTCATTTAGATTTTTCACAGTTTATCAGTTCAGTTAGTTTCAATCTTAAATCTTCTATCTCTTCATTACTCAATTCAGAATTTATTTTTTCCGCATTCAAAACAAATGCAGGAGCTGAATCAATATTCTTCCGAATATCTTCTTCAGAAACGAATCTATTAGTATAATAGACCAAATCTATTCTTTGATTTTTAGCATTTTTAAGCTCTTCAATTAGTTCTGCTCCAAATTTATCTTTGAACAAGAATTCAATTAAGTTAAGAGAACAATCATGTATCTCGGATTCTATTCCACATTTTTGCAAAAGAGCATAAATTGAATAATATCTTGAATAATAAGCTGCTTCTACTGCCCACTGCACTATATTTTCAGCCATATTAACATTCATAGACCTTAAAGCTAGCTCTGATTTTTTTAAATAGGCTTTAGATAAATTATCATTAAGTTCTACTAGCTTGACTCCTCTTCTTTGTTTTAAGCACCAAGTTATTTTTGACAAATCAAGATCCTTAGAATTGACAAAATCATCTTTCATGATAGTACCTCCATAAAACATCTACAAAAAATTCAGCATTATTCAAGATGACGTGATTCTTAACAATCTCGATAATAAGGTAATCTTTATCTCTCAGTCCTTTCTCAAAGTTCTCGGAATCTGTTTTCTGAATGTGTAATTTAATATTGTAATGCTTTGATAATTCTTCAAGTTTTTTTATTATTAAAGTTTCATTTTTGCCTTTGATTATCATAATGTCTAAATCACTCTCTTTTTTCTCTGAGCCCTTTGCATAACTTCCAAAGACAATTAAAGGAGCCGATCTTATATCTTTAGAAGCTTCAGCTAATAATTTTTTAATAATAAAATACCTTTCTATGAACTTAACTGTTTTCATCAGTTCCACACTTTCTAAGAATTTCTTAGTCAAAATATTATCTAAATTTAAGAAATATATCTTATTCTTTCCTGCTAACTGATATTTCATAATTTTTGTTCTTTCAAGTTTTTGTAATGCTAAAGATACTGTTCTGTGATTTGCATTCATTAATCTGGCTATCTCTCTAACGTGCATTTTTTTGGAATAATCAGAACAGTAATTCTCTATGATTTCTGATTCAAGATGTACTAAACAATTGGGTGATTTTTTATCCATATGGATGCTATTATATCCACCATTATTTAAATCTTCTGGAAAAAAACTACTTCAATCTCAAACAATCTAAGTTTCTAGGAGCTACTGTCTCAGTTCTTATCATCTTATGGATTGCACTGGCGAAATCTAAGCATCTTGAACTTTCTCCGTGATTAACAATAACTCTCTTTGGCTTAGGACTGCATCTTGTCAAGAAATTCATTAATTGTCTTCTATCACTATGATCTGTAATTTCTACTCTGTGTACTTCCAAATTTATCTGAACTATCTCTGGCTTTGCTGGACTTCCTGCATTGTATTCTTTAAGTCCACGTTGTATTTTCTGTCCTAGACTTCCTTCTCCTTGATAACAGCTGAATACTAAAGAGTTTTTAGGATTGTTCGCAAGATTCTTAAGATACTCTGAAGATGGTCCTCCTACAAGCATTCCTGAAGTTGCAAGTATTACACAAGGTCCTGATTCTTCTATGACTTGCATTCTTTCCTTATGGCTTCCTACTCGTCTGAAAATCTCTGAAAGGAATGGATTCTGATCTTTATGAAAGATCATCTTTCTTATATTGTTATTCAAGAATTCAGGATATGCTGTATGTATAGCAGTTATATCCCATACTAATCCATCAATGTAAACAGGAACTTTTTCCATTTCTCCTTTTCTCATTGCTGCTTCCAGCAGTATCATCACATCTTGAGCTCTTCCTGATCCTAAAACAGGCATCAGTATTTTTCCTCCTCTTTTTACAGTTTCATTGACAATATTCTGCAAATAGTCATCTTGTTCTTTCAATGAACCCATAATATTCTCTTTTCCACCATATGTACTTTCAATCATGACTGTCTCAAGCCGAGGAAACTGTGTTATTGCTGGTTCTAACAGCATTACTTTTCCGTATTTCAGATCTGCAGTATATAAGAAATTATGCAGCCCATTTCCAATATGAAAGTGCGTCATCGCACTTCCTAAGATATGTCCTGAATTGTAGAATGTTATCCTTACATCAGGAGTTATATCTGTTACTTCTTCAAAATCTAAAGTTATAGTATGCTTTACCATTTCTCTGATATCTTCAGAAGTGTATATCGGATCTTTATTCTCTGATTTCATTATCTTCACATAATCTAAAACTAACAGAGCCATTATATCTCTTGTCGGAGCTGTGCAATATACAGGTCCTCTGTATCCAAACTTGAACAAGTAAGGCAAGAATCCTGTATGATCAAGATGAGCATGACTTATTACTACAGCATCTAAATCATTTATATTAAATTCTGGAACTTCAAGATAAGGATACGGCTCTTGATCCGAGGCCACATTTACTCCGCAATCTATTAAGATTCTTGATTCTGGAGTTTGTAATAAAAAACAGGATCTTCCTACTTGTCTTCCAGCTCCTAAGATTGTCAGTCTTACCCATTCATGTTTCTTTTCTCTAAGCCATCCATCATATATTCTATGTCCTGCTTTGTTCAAGAATTTCCTTCTGTAGTCAGAATTTTGATAAAGAACAGATCTTATGTTTTCTATTAACTGGCTTTTCAATGCAGGAGTTCTTTTTATCAGAGGAACCCATAATGTTTTAGCTCTTATATCACGGAGTACAGCTCCTTGTTTTCCTATTGCAATACCTGGCTTTTCTGCTTCTATAACTACTTGAGATCTTTGAGAATCAAAAATTACTGTGGCAACTCCTGCTTCTCCTGGAATTAACTCTCGAATTATTTTTTCAGCTTTTTCTTGATCTAAAGTTATTGAAGGATCTGCTCTTAATTCTATTCTTTTTTTTATCTCATCGACTACTCTTCTGACAGTCCCTTCATTATCTAAGAAAAAATCCTTGTCCTTCGTATATAGAACAATATTTGCTGCTTCAAATGCTGCCTCACTTATCTTATCTTCTGGCAATCTTTTAAGAATTTCTTTTATTATCTCACTCATGTTTTCACCCGAGCTTTTTGTGATGTCGCGTTCCGCTCCACACAAAAAGCTCGACCAAAAGCGGGAATTTTGTTATGAACAAAATTCTTACTTTGATCTTATTTATTTTTATTTTTTAACTCATTTACAATTTTTATTTCAGTTTGCATTTCAATTCGCTGTTCAGAAATTTAAAAAAATTAAATTACTTTAGGAGTGACATCTCTATCAACTAGTTTTTTCATTCCATCTTTTGTTATCACTAGAATGTCTATTCCATTACCACTTGCACTGTCTCTTTGAAGCGCTGCATTCAATCCCCTCAAAGCAAGATCTAAAGCTTCTTGTTCTGTCATATTATTCTTATAACTATTCTCAAGAACACCGTAAGCAAAGACACTTCCTGATCCTGATGACACAAAATCTTCAACATCAGTTATTGATCCATCTGGAAAGATATCATATAGATGTTGTCCTGTACTGTCTGAGCCGCCTAGTAAAAAGTGGCTCACTCCTGGAATTAAGCTCATTCTTCTGATATTAGAGTACACCATTCTCGCAAATAAGTGAGCAGCTTCTTTAACCTGTAACTCACGTCCAGTTCTTATTTTTTTCAATCTCAACTCAGCTTGTGCAAGATTTATTAATAATTGTGCATCTGAAACAGTTCCTGCCATTGTTACTGCTATTTTCTCAGTTATTTCAACAACTTTTATTGCTTTTTTATTAGCAATCATATTTCCAGCGGTTGCTCTTCTATCTGCTGCAAGTAGTATTCCATCTTTGTAGACGATTCCTATTGTTGTTGTTCCAGTCTTCATGACATTCTGCTTCATATCATTTTCCATTATTGTACCTCTTAATCTTTTGATTAATATTAATTGTTTCCTTAATCATATCTTTAATCATCTCTTAATCTTCTGCAATTCGTGTTCAATCTGTTTTAGTTAACCTACCTCAGAACTCTTGATTCTAAGATGATGAATGCAGAAGGGTTATTTAAATGTTTCTTTTTTGAGTTTTGAAATTGAATAACTGACAATCAATAGAAAGATTTAATATTAAGAAGCATATTCCCATAACAATGGATGAATTAACTGAAAAATTAACTGAAAAAGTGAAAATGCAGCCAGAAACTCTATTAG